>DAOUQS010000420.1 GCA_030625465.1 Amylibacter sp.
GCGTCATGGGTGGCACGCAGAAAATGCACATAGGCACGTGATGCATCACCGGTAATCCACTGGCTTTCGCCGGTTCTGGTGGCGATTTTTCCGTCCAGACTACTGGCCAGTTTCAATGTTACCATTGGGCGGTTTTTCGTGATGCGGGTCAAGAACCCGATGTTGTCGCGTTGCGCCTGTGCTTCCAGAACGCCCAGCCGTACTTCAATGCCGGCGGCGCGAAGCTGGTCCAGACCCTTGCCCGCAACACGCGGATCGGGGTCGCCTGTGGCAGCTACAACACGGGCAATCCCCGCAACGATCAAAGCATCGGCACAGGGTGATGTTTTTCCGGTATGGGCGCATGGCTCTAACGTGACATAGGCGGTTGCCCCTTTGGCCAAGGCACCGGCCTGCGCCAAAGCCATCCGTTCCGCATGGGGGCGCCCACCCGCTTGCGTCCAGCCGCGTCCCAGAACGCGGCCATCCTTGACGATGACACAGCCAACAGCGGGGTTGGGCCATGTCGTGCCCAATCCGCGCGCGCCCAGTGCAAGGGCAAGGCGCATCCAGCGTTCATCGGCCGAATGCGGTTTCATTAGTCTTTTTCTGCTTCAGGCGGGCGCAATTCGTGCACAAAATCTTCAAAATCATCAGCTTCTTGAAAGTTTTTGTATACGGATGCGAAACGCACATAGGCCACGGTGTCAACGCGTGCCAGACTGTCCATGACAATCTCGCCTATTTTATCGCTGTCGATATCACTGTCGCCCATGCTTTCCAGACGGCGCACAATACCCGAGATCATCTGCTCGACACGTTCGGCTTCCACCGGGCGTTTTTGCATGGCAATACGGATTGAACGGGCCAGCTTGTCACGGTCAAACTCTTCGCGCTTGCCGTTCTTCTTGATAATCACCAGATCGCGTAGCTGCACACGTTCATAAGTGGTGAAACGACCCGCGCAAGCAGGGCATAAACGACGGCGTCTGATCGCTGCGTGATCTTCAGCCGGGCGTGAATCTTTGACTTGTGTGTCAGTGTTTCCGCAAAACGGACATCTCATGGGCCTTACCTCGATATTTTTTTATTATTGTGGATAAGTATACAAAGAACGCAAGCATTTGGGTAGGAAAAAGTGATTCTCGCTAAATATAGTGCTGACGCGGATTGTCGCTGAGCAGGCAAGG
>DAOUQS010000350.1 GCA_030625465.1 Amylibacter sp.
TCCTGAAGTGGATTAAGGATAATCCCGCGAACACTTCCAAGCGTGATATAGGCCGTGCTTTCGGTATCAAGGGTGCGGCCCGCATTGATCTGAAACGGATCTTGAAAGAACTGACCTCTGAAGGGCATTTGGCCAGAAAAAGTCGCAGTTATGGCGCGCAAGGTGCGCTGCCGCCGGTTTCGGTTCTACGAATTTTGGCACCTGATAAAGACGGTGACCTATGGGCGTCCCCGGTCGAATGGGATAGTGAGCAAGCCGCGCCGAGTATATTGTTTGTGGCAAAAAAGGACGATCCCGCGCTGAAAGAAGGTGACCGGGTTTTGTGCCGGCTTAGCAGCTCTGCTGAACCTGACATTACTTATGAAGCGCGCCTTATCCGGCGTATAGGCACCGGCCCTGATAAGATTGTCGGGCTGTATCGTTTGGGGTCCGAAGGCGGGCGGATTATGCCTGTGGACAAGAAATCATCGCTTGAATGGCAAGTGGCAAAATCAGACAGTTTGAACGCCAAGGATGGTGAGCTGGTCGAGGCGGAACAGGCCGGCCCAAAGACGCGTATGGGGCTGCCGAAAGCGAAGATCATTGAAATTCTGGGCGATCCCATGGCCCCGAAATCGGTGTCATTAATCGCCATTCACCAACATGGCATTCCTGATAACTTCCCCGATGCGGTGATTGTCGAGGCTAATGCCGCACAACCCGTTGCCTTGGATAAACGTAAAGATTTACGCGACCTGCCGCTTTTCACCATCGACCCGTCAGATGCGCGTGACCATGATGATGCGATTTGCGCGCTGCCTGATAGTGACCCCAAAAACGATGGCGGTCATATCGTCTGGGTCGCTATCGCGGATGTGGCGCATTACGTGACCAGTGGTTCGGCACTTGACCGCGAGGCGCGTAACCGTGGCAATTCCAGCTACTTTCCCGACCGTGTTGTCCCGATGCTGCCTGATGCGCTTTCGGGCGATCTGTGTTCCTTGCATGAAGGTAAGGATCGTGCCTGTATTGCGGTGCGCATCGTGCTGGACGCCAAGGGCAAAAAGCTGGGGCATGAATTTTTCCGCGCGCTAATGCGCTCGCCTGCTTCGCTATCTTATGAACAGGCGCAAGCGGCGGCGGATGGCGCTTATGACGATGCGACCAAGCCCTTGGCGGGGCCGATCAAGGATCTGTTCGCAGCCTATGCCGCGTCCACGAAAGAACGCAATCGCCGACAGCCTTTGCATCTTGATTTGCCGGAACGCCAGATTGTTTTGTCCGATGAAGGTGTGGTGACATCGGTGTCGTTCAAGGAACGGTTTGACGCGCATAAACTGGTAGAAGAGTTCATGGTGACGGCCAATGTCTGTGCGGCAGAAACGCTGGAAGCAAAAAAGTGGCCGCTGTTGTACCGCGTCCACGAAGAGCCGTCGCCTGAAAAGCTGGATGTGCTGCGTGAAGTTGCGGATGCGGCGGGATTGCAGTTGGCCAAGGGGCAGGTTTTGCGCACGCAGGATTTGAACAGGTTACTGGATGCGGCGAAGGATTCAGAGGATGCGGAAGTGATTAACATGACCGTTTTACGTTCAATGAAACAGGCGTATTATTCCCCTGATAATCTGGGGCATTTCGGGTTAAATTTGAAACGCTACGGTCATTTCACTTCGCCCATCCGGCGCTATGCCGACCTGATTGTTCACCGCGCGCTGATTACTGCACATGGCTGGGGCGATGACGGGTTGAAACCCGGTGATATTGAACATTTGACGCCAACCGGTGAATGGATTTCGGAAACCGAACGCCGTTCCATGCTGGCTGAGCGCGATACCACAGACCGTTACCTAGCGGCATTTTTGTCCGAACAGGTGGGTGCCGAATTTGAAGGCCGCGTGTCGGGTATTGCCAAGTTCGGCCTGTTCGTGAAATTGCTTGAAACCGGTGCCGACGGAATTATTCCGCTTAGCCAGCTTGGCCGTGAATATTGG
>DAOUQS010000310.1 GCA_030625465.1 Amylibacter sp.
GCCATAAATTCGGCCCCCACCATCTTGACCAGTTTCTTGAACTTCATCGGGTCGGTGTCCGGTTCCATCCTGAACGGCATCTTGTAAATCACCCATTCACGATTGTGATTGGTGATCTTTTTCAGCTCGCCAAACGGGATAGTTATGACCGCGCCACGGTGATGGCGCAACTGTAGGGAACGGATCGAAATAGACTCCACCTCACCGCGGGTTTCCTTATCCAGTTCGATGTATTCACCGACCCGAAACGCATCATCCGCCAAAAAGAATATGCCGGAAAATATGTCGCGTACCAGCGTTTGCGCACCAAAACCGATAGCGATACCGACAACACCGGCTGACGCGATTAGCAGGCCGATATCAACCCCGATGGCAGATAGCGAAATCATCAAAACGATGATCGCAAGCAGGCCCAGCAACACGTTGCGAAACAACGGCACCAACGTATCCAGACGCGATATTGGGGGTGCATCCGGATCAGCATCTTCAGCGCCTACATTGATACGCGCTTCGGTGTGCAGGGCCGCTTTAATCAGCCGCCAGATCATATACCCGATCAGGATCGTGATCACGATGTCAAAGCCTGCACTGGCCCAGACCGGGGCTGCCTCACCTTTGGTGAACTCCAGCAGGTTGATGCCCCAGAAACCAAAGATAATAAAGAACGCGACAGAGCCATAAATAATCCGCCATGTGCTGTGCAGCACCTCTTTATAGCGTTTACCCGCAGCGGTAGACGTATCCATGAAACTGCTGACCAGCTCACCGCCCAGACGGTCGAATATCGGCAAGGTCAGGAACACGATCAAGGTGCCCAGCGGGCCATAAAGCTGGTGTTGCCCGCGTTCCAGCCAATGCAACAGCCAGTAAGTGCCGATGCAGAAAATATAGGCGGACATGACCCACGGCAGCACGCTGGCAACAAAGTTCAGCGGCGCATCCGGTTGCCGTTCTTGGCCTTCAAGCGCAAAATGCGCGGCGTTCTGGATCGCGGCATAATTTCGCGCCACGCTGTAAACCAGATAAATCGTGATGCTGGCACCGGTTATCGCAACCGTGACAATCGCAGGCGGAAAGCCGAACCCAAGGTGCAGGAACACCCCGCCCAAAAGCCAGCCGGAAAGCCCGATCAGCACGCTTTTACGCAAGCGCACATGCACATTACATGCCGCGTTATCGGTTAATGAAGTGATGCGGATTTGCTTCAATTCAGGCGCAAAAACCCTGCGCGACAGCAAAATCGCGACCCAGCTCCACCAGACACCGTTGGTGTAAATCCAGGTCATCCCCATCAAAGGGCCAAGCTGGGCTTCCAGAAACGGAATCGCCAGCTGGGTGGCAAACAGAAAGGCAAAGATCGGCAGCATTTCAACCAGCCCCAGCGCCACGGTGCGCGACAGGCGGCTCCAGTATCCCGCGTCAGTGACATTTGCCAACATGAAACGCAGTTTGCGGGTGAAATACGTGACAATTGCGCTGGCAGAAAAGCCGATAACAATCAGCATCACGGCCGCCAGCACCATCCCCACAAACCCGGACTGCGCCGAGACCATTTTCTTGTGGTAGGTCTCCAAGCGATCATCCAGATGGGTTATGCGATCCACCCAGCGCGCGCTACGGGTGGCAATTCGATCCAACATTTCCGCCAGCCGTTGCTTTGCCAGCATGAAGAAATCAATGTCATCCGCCAATGCATCCGCCTGTTCACGGGCCTGACGTTCCAGATCTTCGCGCAAAACCGCGCGCAGCTCTGTATCTGTTAATCTGGACAGCAGACCGTCTATAATTGTCGGGGTCAAAACTTCTGGAATGGCCACAGCTGTGCTGGAGGCATTATTTTTCGTAGCCGACAAAAACTGGCCTTGCGCTGAAACGGATACCGGCATGAATTGCAGAAGTAGTGCGATACAAAAGGGCAAAAACACCGACAAGACGGCGCGCATTGGTGATCGCACAATGGCATTCACATGGTTGGGTTTTGGTAAAGAGAGTTCGCAAAAACCGTTTCGAATATTCATAAGCCGCACCTATTTTATAGAATGCAGCTTACGTCAGAACATACCCATCCGTAAACATGATGACATATACTTCGCTATAAATTGATCGAACGACACAAACCGCTTAAGCGGCATCCTCATCCACCAGCTGGCGATGCCACATGGCGGCATAGCGGCCGTTTTTCACCAGAAGTTCATCATGGGTGCCTTGCTCTGTCACGTGTCCCGCTTCCAGCACAATGATCAGATCAGCGTCAACAATCGTTGACAGACGGTGCGCGATGGTGATCACCGAACGCCCCTGCCCCATCTGGCGCAG
>DAOUQS010000274.1 GCA_030625465.1 Amylibacter sp.
GGATGATCCAAACCAGCGCGCGGCATTAGCCTTGCTGGACCAGCTACATAAGGATCTTGCCCAATACAGGCCCTCGAAACTTGGCTACCTGAAGTCTTTCTTCGCGGGAAACCGCCGCCCGCCCAAAGGCATATATCTTTATGGCGGTGTCGGGCGTGGTAAATCCATGCTGATGGATTTGTTTTATGATAAGGCCCCCACGCGCGCCAAACGGCGGGTGCATTTTCACGGGTTCATGCAAAAGGTACACGAAGCCATGCACAGGGCGCGCAAGGCAGGGGTGGAAGATGCGATAAAACCTGTCGCCCAGGAAATTATCCAGTCGACAGACCTTTTGTGTTTTGACGAAATGCAGATCAACGATATCACGGACGCGATGATCGTCGGGCGTTTGTTTGAATATCTGTTTGAAGCCGGCGTTGTCATCGTCACCACATCAAACCGCCCGCCAGATGATCTTTACAAAGACGGGCTGAACCGCGCTTTATTCGTGCCATTCATTGACATGATCAAAAGCCGTTTAACCGTCTATTGCCTAAACAGCCCGACCGACCACCGCCAAAATCGGCTGACCGACCAACAGCTTTATTTTCACCCACTGGATGCAACCACGGACTTTGCCGTCAATCATCTTTGGCAACAACTGTCGGGCGGAAAATCCGAGCCACTTGCAATCAAACGCAAAGGCCGTGATGTTATCATTCCGGCCTACAGCAGCGGAGTCGGCAAGGCTGGTTTCAACGACCTGTGTGCAAAGCCGCTTGGCCCCGGCGATTACCTTGCCATTGCCAAAGCATTGCGCGTGCTGGTTTTGACCGATATTCCAAAACTGTCCAAAGCCAACAACAACGAAGCCAAACGCTTTGTCACCCTGATCGACGCGCTTTATGAGGCAAAAGTGAAACTCATCGCCAGCGCCGATGCCGAACCCGAAGATCTATATATGGATGGCCGGGGGGCGTTTGAATTTGAACGTACCGCCAGCCGTTTGCGCGAAATGCAATCTGCCGACTGGGCGGCTTAACGCACTTTTTTACGCAAGATATTTAGAAAATCCTGATCGGCTTTTCCACTTGGTTGTTGGCCCCACGCAATCTGGATGGCCGTAACCGCGTCAATTGTTTTCGGCCCGATAATGCCGTCAGGTTCACCCAAGCCGTAGCCTGCACGGTTCAACAATTCCTGCACTTCCAGTTTTTCATCCAGCTTTAATGCACCCGGGCCACGCGGCCATTCGCGGACAAAGTTACCGCCACCCTTGATCCGGTCTGCCAGATGGCCAACTGCCATCGCATATGAATTTGCATTGTTGTAACGCTTGATCACGCTGAAATTTTTGAACACGATAAATGCCGGCCCATCCGAACCCGCAGGTAGAAAAACCGAGCCCTTCCCGTGGTTCGGAATTCTACCGCCCCGTATCGTACGCAGGCCCAATTCATTCCAGCGCGCAGGCGTTGCTTTCACTTTCAGGCTTGCATTGCCAAAGTAGAAATCCTGCGGCAGCTTAACTTCAACACCCCACGGCTGTCCCTTGGTCCAGCCCGATTTCTTGAAATAATTCGCCGTGGATGCCAGTGCATCGGACGGGTCGCGCGGATCCCAGACATTGCGTTTCCCGTCGCCGGTGAAATCCTGCGCATAAGCCTGATAGCTGGTGGGAATAAACTGCGTGTGACCCATGGCACCGGCCCATGATCCCATCATGCGGTCGGGCGTGATATCGCCGCGCTGAATGATGCGTAGCGCTTCCAGTAATTGCTGGCGGCCAAACTTTTCGCGGCGCCCGTCATAGGCCAGTGTAGCCAAAGCCTCGATGATATTGATGTCGCCCATGTTTTTACCGTAGGAACTTTCCAGCCCCCACACTGCCAGAACCACCTCTTTGTCGACACCGTATTTACGTTCGATCTGGCGCAGCAAGCGTTTGTGTTTTGCCAGCATAGCCTTGCCGGTTTTCACCCTTTTAGGCGAAGTGGCCGTATCCAGATAATCCCAGATTTGCCGTGAGAATTCAGCCTGTTTACGGTCAAGTTTCACCACACGCATATTCAATTTAACGCCACGAAAAGCATGGTCGTATGTGTTTGCCGAAACACCATTTTTCAATGCAACCGCCCGGAAATTCGCCACCCAGCGCTGGAACCCTGCCTGGGATTGCGCCACGATAATCGTGTCCGTTTTCAGGAATGTGCCTGCCTGCGCTGCCTGTGCCGCGAACAGCCCCATAGCAACAATCAAAGCCGATTTTATAAGTCTCATCAATATCTCCTGCCCGAGATTTATTATTGTTATTGGAAGAGTGTAGCGAAATTCTGCCAAAGACCAAAGCGGAAATACCGCTATCGCCAGTGATAATGCGAAAGACCGCCTATTTGCACACGCTACCGCCGCTTTTGCAGCTTACGCTTTTTGCCCTTGCTTTTGCCGAACTTTCGCCCCCTTGGCCGCCCCCGCCCCGAGCCACCTTTGGGCATCGGCTTGCCATTCAGTTCCAGCATTTCCAACGTCAGCCCGCCGGTGATCGCCGTCGCATCGACCAACGACACTTTGCACGGCATGCCAACCGCGATAACGCGCCCGCTATCGGCACCTTTCAGCGTGCCGTCACGTTCAATATAGCGCCAATATTCACGGCCAAGCTGGCTAAGCGGAATAATTCCGTCGGCACCGGTTTCAAGCAATTTCACGAACAGGCCGAACTTGGCAATACCCGACACGCGGCCTTCAAATTCGGCACCCACCTGTTCGGACAAAAATGCCGC
>DAOUQS010000250.1 GCA_030625465.1 Amylibacter sp.
AATGTTGGCAACAACTGGAAACCACAACCACATCGTGAAACGCGTGCCAAAGAAAACTTGCGTACGCGTGCAAGCGTCGGTGACCGAAATCGCCCCGGTGCAAGCACTGGTAAAGTGCCATCAATGAATAACAAAGCCACACGCGGCGATGCAATGCGCAAAGATTTGGGGCGCAAGACCGGTGCAAAAGATATCAGTCGTCCTGCCAACCGGCCAACAACCGGCAAAGCGGGTACGTTGAACCGGCCGAATGCAGGTGCGCAACCCACCAACCGGCCATCAACAGGTAAGGCGGACACGCTGAACCGGCCGACACGCACACGACCCGCCAATAATGGTGCCGCAAAACGGCCCGCAACGCCGAAGCGGAATATTGCGCCAAATAACTCAAGGACAAGACCTGCGACGCGGCCAACGGCGAACCCCCAGGTGCGTCAACCAAGAAGCCAGCCATCAACTTTCCAAAGAAATCAAAGCGGAGGAGGCGCCAGAAGATCAAGTTCTCGTGGCGGTGGCAAACAAATGCAGGGAGGAAGAAGACGATGAGCGTAGTAAAGGCTTTCCGCAATATCTGCTTGGGTGGACTGATGATCTCGGGCCTGAGTGCGTCGGCTTTGATGGCCAAAGACTATACTTCGGCTGAAGGGTTGGCAAATGGACTGGCAGTTGCGGTGCGGACCCATTCGATCGAGACCATGCAAGAGTTGTTTGGCGAAGATGCACGTGAAACCCTGAGTACCGGCAACACGGTGCGCGACAAAGCGGTCTGGTCTGCCTTCATCGAGGCTTATGACCAGGAACATATCGTCCAGAGGGTTTACGGAAAATATGCTGTTCTGCTAATCGGGGATGACAATTGGGCGTTTCCGATGCCGCTTCTTAAAGGTGATGACGGGTTCTGGACATTTGACGTGGCAGAAGGCGTTGAAGAAATTGCGCGTCGTAAAATCGGGCGTAACGAGCTGGAAGTCATCGAGATCATGAAAAGCTACGTTGAAGTGCAAGCACAATACCGGAGCACCGATCGGGACGGCGACGGGGTGCTGGAATTTGCGGCTACAATCATTTCATCTGCAGGTGAAAAAGATGGGCTATTTTGGCCAGGCAAAGACAGCCCGGCTGGCGATTTTCTAGCCCGCGCAGAGGCTTTTGGTTATGTGGTAGACGGCGAAACTATGGCCCCTGAACCTTATGCGGGATATGTCTATCGATTGTTTAACAAACAAAGCGAAAACGCACCGGGCGGTGCTTTGGATTATATTGTCAATGGCAACCAGATCGCAGGACATGCCGCAATCGCAGTGCCTGCAGAATACGGTGTAACCGGCGTAATGAGCTTTATTGTTTCAGAGAACGGCCAAGTGTTACAGCTTGATCTGGGTGAAGACGGACTTGAGAAAAGCCTTAAAATGGACGCCTATGATCCGCACGAAGGCTGGACACCTGTACAATAAGCCCGGGCATGCGGGGGGCGAACATAAACCGATGCGCGCGGAGTGCTGCTAGGCAAATTCAAATTGGCCTCAGGATGTATCCTAGGGGCCTTGCCATTCTCGTCTTCCAACTGAATAGTATCCGTCTTAATCAAGTTTTAATTTGGGTCCACATACGATCCTGCTTTATCAGGACGTTTGCCAACAGAATAAGCTTACGCATGATGGCCGTAAAGACAACTTTCGCGGGCTTGCCTGCATCGATGAGTCGTTCATAAAACCGCTTCATATCTGGATTATGCCGTGCTGCAACAACCGCAGGCATATAAAGCGCATCCCGCAGGTGCTTTCGCCCGCCTTGAATAAAAGCTTTGCCACTCCATTGGCCGGACTGGCGCGTCATCGGTGCAAGACCGGCCAGACTTGCTACTGGTTTCGCCTTTAGCATTCCGAGCTCTGGCATCTCGATTAGAAGGGCTGCACCACTTACCTTTGATAGCCCGGGAATAGAACAAATAATGTCAAAGGCACGGGCCGTTTCAGGTGTGCTCATCAACAGTTCATTGATTGCGTCATCCACCAGTAAAAGCTGAGTTTTTAGCTGGGTAATACGGGCCTTTGCCTGACGTTTCAGGATTGGCAGTGTCAGCGTTTTCTGGCGGTTGAGGGCGCGGGTTCGATCTTTGATTAAAGCTTGCCGTGCAACGTTTAATTCTTTGAGATTGCGCTGTTTATTTGATGTGGGTGCCTGTGGCTCCAACGAAAAAGCCTGTCCCATAACGGCCAGCATGCGTGCATCAACTTTGTCCGTTTTGGCGCGAACCCCGTGTGCTTGGGTAAAACGGCGCGCTTGCAGGGGATTTACTTTAACCAATGGAAACTGGGCTGCCATAGCCACTTCAAAGGCGCGATGATATGGCCCTGTAGGTTCGTAAACTATCCGCGCAATATCGTGGCTTTTAAGCCAGCGTTGCAAGGCTGCAAAACCGGCCTTGGTATTATTGAACTGGACTGAAGCGCCGTCGCTCAAGCGATGTGCATCCAAAGTTGCTTTAGAAATATCAATTCCAATGGTATCATTTGTCATCTTATCCGTGTCCTATGCTTGTCATGCGAAGTCAGAGCTTCGCGTATCCCGCTGCCTGACAGCGCATGCCTGCATGCGTGAGAAGGTTCAGGCCTCATGGAAAAGACGGTGGTCCCTCTCATGGTTTGCAAGCAAACCACTGTCGGGCAGCGGATCTGACTATTCAACGGTCCTAAATGGCCAAGCTCCTTTCGATCCTACCCCCGCCACTGGTTGGCATAATCAGAGAGCCAGCCGGTGGCTTCCTTTTACTGGAAAGCCTGGGAAAAGCATAAGACAAGCCCCTAGAATTGTAGACACTTTCTGCCCTAATTTTGAGGCAAGGAGGCCAAGATGGGTAAGCCAAAATTCAGTGAAGATTTTAAACAAGATGCAGTGCATCCGTTGCCTGGCAGTGGTTTGCTTGCAAACCATGAGAAGGAAATAGTGGTGCGAGGGTATCCAGTTCGGGAAGTTTCTGAGCGATTGGGTGTCAGTACACATTCTTTGTACGCTTGGATGAAGAAGTTTTCTCCAGCAGCAAACAACAAAGCAGATGATGCACAGAGTGAAGAGATCAGGC
>DAOUQS010000318.1 GCA_030625465.1 Amylibacter sp.
TTCATTCCGCCTGCAAGCTGGATTTGGGTCAGGATCACGCCGTAATGGGCGACGATCACAATGTCCCGACCTTTGTATTCGCGACAAAGGTCGTTGACCTCGGTTGTTACACGCAGTGCGACCTGGTTCCAGCTTTCGCCATTCGGTGCCTTTATGTCACCCGGGGTTTCCCAGAATGTGCGAATATGATCGGGTGCGGATGTTGAAATATCATCAAAGGTTCTGTCTTCCCAGTCGCCGAAATGCATTTCGCGCAGGCCGCTACGCGGGGTTAGGTGTTCGCGTGTACCGATAATGGCTTTGGCGGTTGTCGTGCAACGCGCAAGATCGGATGATATGACAACGGCGTCTTTGGGTAGGTGATCGTCCAGGCGCCTGATTTGGTCGGTATCGGACAGGTCTGCGGGTGCATCTGTCCAGCCTATCATGGTTTTTTTGTGTGTCGGGCCGTGGCGCACCCACCAGAAACGGGTCATTGCGGCAAGTGCCCCTTCAGGGCAAGCGGCAGGCCTGCGGTGACAAGGACAACCAGATCAGAGGCGGCGGCAAGTTGCTGGTTCAGCTCGCCTTGTTGCTGGCGAAAATCGCGGGCCAGTTTATTGTCGGGGACAACGCCCTGTCCGACCTCATTGGTGACAATGACAGTCGCGCCGCCAAATTCCTTTAGCCCCGCAAACAGCTTGTCTTTTGCCGCGATAAGATCCTGATCACCTAGTAGAATGTTCGATAACCAGAACGTGGCGCAATCCAGCAGAACAACATGTGTTGTTCTGATCGTATCAAGTGCCATCCATGGGGCTGTCGGTTCTTCGTAAGTATCCCACTTAGTGCCGCGCTGGGTTTTGTGTTTGGTGATTTTTGCGACCATTTCCGCATCAAATGCCTGTGCAGTTGCGATATAGCTGCGCGGTTGATTGCAACGCATCACCAAGTTCTCGGCGAAAACAGACTTGCCGGAGGCCGCGCCCCCGATCACCAGTGTTTGTTTTGGTAGCTTAATTGTCATTTGTTATCCAGTTTAGGTCACTTGCACCTTAGCGCACGCAGCTTTACATATATTCCAAGCGAAACTGAAACGGAATATCAGATGTTGTCCGGTCGAAAAATTCTGTTGATCATTGGTGGTGGCATTGCCGCCTATAAAAGTCTTGATCTGATCCGCCGCCTGCGCGAACGCGGGGCAACAGTGGTGCCTGTTCTAACCAAGGGTGGTGCAGAGTTTGTCACCCCTTTGTCTGTGGCCGCATTGGCCGGCGAAAAGCTTTACCGTGATTTGTTTGATCTGGGCGATGAGGCTGAAATGGGCCATATCCAACTGTCGCGTGCTGCTGATCTGATTGTTGTGGCACCTGCGACTGCCGATCTGATGGGCAAGATGGCGAACGGGCAGGCCAATGATCTGGCGACCACGTTGTTGCTGGCGACAGATAAACGCGTTTTGCTGGCACCTGCGATGAATGTGCGGATGTGGGAACATGCGGCAACTGTGCGCAATGCGGCAACCTTGAAACAAGACGGTATTTTGTTTGTCGGGCCGGATAAGGGCGATATGGCATGTGGCGAATTTGGCGCGGGTCGCATGGCCGAGCCGCTGGCGATTGTTGCGGCGATTGAAGATATATTGTTTAACGGACCTTTGAAGGGGCGCCATGTTCTGGTGACATCCGGCCCCACCCATGAACCAATTGATCCGGTGCGTTATATCGCAAACCGTTCCTCTGGTGCGCAAGGGGCGGCAATTGCCAACGCGCTGGTGGCTTTGGGGGCAAAGGTCACGTTTGTGACCGGGCCTGCACGGGCGGATATGCCGACGGGATGTGTGATTGTGCCGGTTGAAACAGCCGACGAAATGCTGGCGGCAGTGCAAAATACGTTGCCGGTGGATGCGGCAGTTTTTGTCGCGGCTGTGGCCGATTGGAAGGTTGCGAATGCCACCGATAAGAAGATAAAGAAAACCAAAGGGGCCGGATTGCCGGTTCTGGAATTTGCCGAGAACCCCGACATTCTGCAAACGGTATCGAATATCGGTAAGGCGCGTCCCCGGCTTGTTGTTGGCTTTGCCGCGGAAACAGAAGATGTGCTGGAAAACGCCACGGCCAAGCGCAAGCGCAAGGGGTGTGACTGGATTGTGGCCAATGACGTATCACCGGGATCCGGGATCATGGGGGGCACAGAAAACGATGTGGCTGTGATCACGGAAAA
>DAOUQS010000171.1 GCA_030625465.1 Amylibacter sp.
ATCAGGCGATCACCGATATGCCCCGAAGCGGCCTCAAATCCTGCAACAATCGCGGCAGGCACTGCGTCATTGGCCAGCAGGTTGCCACCCGAAGCCACATTATCCCCTTGCGCCTGTGTCCAGATACCCAGTGAATGCGGGCCGGAATGAATAGCCGTGTTCCCCGCCTTATCCACCGCCAGAACCTGTCGGTATGCGATGAAACGTCCCTGATCACGCACGCCTGCAATCGCCTGCCCCGCAGTCATCCCGCCTTGCATCAAATCCAGCGCAAACGGCCCAAGCACAGGGTCGGTGATATTCTGGCTGGCAACCGCCCCGACACCCGCACGGGTATACGAACATCGCGCCGCAACCGCGGGTGAGGATGATGCAATGGCCACCCCGAACATCCCCGTATCCTTGCAACGTCCCACCAGTGAAAACGTCATGGTTTGTAATCTTCGGGGATCACGGCTGTACCGTCAATTTCCACCAGCCAGTCGGGCCGCGCCAAGGCCTGCACCACCAATCCGGTGGAAACAGGGTAAACACCTTTGATATATGCACCCATGGTGCGGTAAACCGCCTCGCGGTGGCGCACGTCGGTGATATAAACCACGACCTTGACCAGATGCTCCATATCGCCGCCTGCCTCTTGGATCAGCTGGCGGATATTCTGCATCACCTTATGGGTTTGCTCTACGGGATCATGGCTGTCGATATTTTGTGCATCATCCAGGTTTTGCGGGCATTGACCGCGCAGGTAAACCGTTTTGCCACCGGTTACGACCACAGCCTGACACAGATCATTATCAAGGTTCTGTTCGGGATAGGTATCACTGGTATTAAACTTGCGGATGCGTGTGTGTTCCATATTTTTTCCTTCACGTATTCAACTGGAAATAATCCTTGCACTGCCGGATAAACTCATCGGCCGGCTTGGACAGTTCAACCCCCTTGCGGGTCGCCAGAACCAGCTTCAAGGGCGGCGTGGGGGTTATCAGCGGGCGGGCCACAATCTTGTTACCGTCATGGGAAATATCGGCCGCAGGCTTGGTTGCCACCAAACTAAACCCCAGACCCTGCCCGACCATGCCGCGCACCATTTCCAGCGATGTAGAGGCAAATGTCACATTGGTTTCCAACCCCGCATCTTCAAAAATGCTAAGGAAGTAATCGCGGCTTGGCGAAATGTTTAACAAAACCATCCCGTGCCCCGCTAAATCGGCAGGCACCAGACTGTCACATTCAGCCAGAACATGCCCCTCCGGCAATAATACATAGGGTTTTTGTTCCCTTAGCGGCACAACTTCCAAAGCATCCGACAGGCCCAGATCATATAATAACGCCACTTCGGTTTGCCCGGACAAAAGGCTTTCCTGCACCCGTCGTTGATCGCCATCAAACAGGTTGAACTTCAACTTGCTGCCCGTGCGCACCATGCGTCCGATAAGTTCCGGCATCACAAACGGCCCGAAAACATCGAAACACCCGATATTCAGGTTTTGCGCCGCCGCAGCTTTGCCATCTTCAATGGAATTAAACCCGTCAATGCGCCATGCGGCACCATAAGAACGCTTGGAATAAATCAAGGGCGATCCGCGATCTGCCTCGAATACGCCTTGCACTTCGCCCATGAAAATATAATGCGTTCCCACCCGTTTGCAGGATTGCACCTTGCAATCAAACGCAACCAGCGGATCAACCACGCGTGGCGCACCGGTTGCCATGGCAAACCAGTCGGCACATTCAAACTTGTCCTGAACCGTATCCTTGAAACGACCTGCGAATGTATCCGAGATATATGACTGGTCGTCACGCAGGATATTGACGCAAAACACACCGTTATCAATAATCACCTGTGCGGTGGCACTTTGATGATGCACGCAAACCAGCAAAGTCGGCTTAGGCGTATCCGCCGAGACCGACGACATCGCCGAGACCGTTACCCCCATGCGCCCCGCGACCCCGTCAGTAGTCACAACATTCACGGTGCAAGCTGCATGGCTCATCCCGTTGATGAACGCGGCGCGCAGGTCACCGGATGCTAAATTATTCATTCCAAGGCCCTAGCTGCTTCGATCCGTGCATTGATATACCGCGCAAAATCATAGTTTGGCCGCTCCAGATGCGACAAGTGGCCGGGTTTGGCCAATGTTGAACATAGACCACGGTAAACCTTTTCTGTACAGCCCTTGTCCTCTACATTCACTTCATCCAGTAATGCCTTGAGTTTAATAAAATTATCCTGTGCGTCATCGTCAGCCGCATAGTCATCGGACATGCCACCGCCAAAGCCGATACGCACTTTTCCCACACCTTCGGGGTGCAGGCTAAGATACCAGAAATACCCCGGCGTCAGGGTAATCAGCAGGCTTGGATATATTGCCAGCAAAAACGTGGTGCGGCGCATTTCACCCTTTAGACGGGTATTGTTTTTATGCGCCATGGCGATGCGCAGCTTATCGTCTTTCAGAATTGTGTGGTAGTTGAACGCAGGCAGGCCCGGCGGGCAGACCATTTCATCCAGCTTCGACAGGCCACCAATGGTTCCCGCATGGCACACGGGCAAATGATAGCTTTCCATGAAATTTTCCGCCAAAACCTTCCAGTTTGTATCCCAAAGATGGGTTTCATAGAATGTTTCGGTGTAATTGGTCATATCGTAGCCGCTAACCATCTGTTCCACATCAAATAATTGCTGTGCCACGGGTGTTGCATCCATATTCAGGCTGACAAACACCCAGCCCAGCCATTCTTCGCAACGCACTTGCGGCAGTTTATAGCTGTCTTTGCAGAACCCTTCATTCAATGTCATCGCGGGCGCACCGCGCAATGACCCGTCCAGATTATAGGTCCACGCATGATAGGGGCAAACGATGGAACGCTTGTTGCCACGCCCCTCTAACAAGGTCGACATACGGTGCAGACACACATTGGACATCGCGCGCAAGGTACCGTCGCGATCACGGATTACTGCAATCGGCTGACCGGCCAGTTCTTGCGTCACATAATCGCCGGGGTTTTCCAATGCACTGGTGCGCCCCACGCAGAACCAGTCTTTACTGAAAATATCCGACAATTCATGCTTCAGAAAATCCTCCGAGGTGTAGACCTCTGGCGGCATAGCACGGGCTTGCTCGAACGCTACGCCAATATTATCGCGCAATTTATCTATCGCATTCATTGCCTTACCCTTTTAGCCGTGTGCCTTGCCGGTGATTGTAGCACTGACTATCCAGATAACCTAACGAAGGTTTTTATCCGCCGATGAGATCACCAACCCATCGACAATCGCGGTGAATGCGTCGGCATATTTCAAAGTGGCTGTCGGGAAGATATCCATCATGGCGCGCTCTACAACCGACATCAAACTGGAACCGCCGACTAAAATGACACTCGCAACCGATGTTGCGGGCAGGCCTGCCAGAACAAGGGTTTCTTTTGCGCAGTCCTGGATTTTTTGTGCATGTGCGGCCAGTGATCCGGTTAAATCCTGTTTGGAAATATTCACGTTCAAGCCGTTTTCGACAAAGCCCAGATCAATCATTGAATGATCATTCAAGCCTTTGTTTAAACGTATTTTCCCATGCTCAACCGCAAAGGCCATTTCATGGGCCAGCTCATGCGTTAGAACACTTTCCAGACGCGCGAACAGGGGTTTTTCCACGGCCAGATGATGCAGGTTTTTCACCATACGGCGGGTATCGGCAGAATAGAGGAACGGGATTTTTTCCCATGTTGCAAGGTCTTGAAACAACCCGTTCGGCGCGGTCAACGTCCCTGCCCCCATCTCGTTTCGGATATCTGACCCCTTGCCCAGAAGCGGCATAACGTGGTCCACGCTGATTGATTTATCAAAATTTGTCCCGCCCACGCGCACACCGTGGCTGGCCAGAATATCAATACCTGTCCCCTTGCTTTTAAACAGGCAAAAATCCGAAGTGCCGCCGCCAATATCCACGATCAGCCCGGCTTTTCCGTCATCACTTAAAGCATGGTTGGCAATGGCTGCGGCCTCTGGCTCGTACATAAAATGCACATCGCGAAAGCCTGCCTTAAGGTAGCATTGTGTCAAATCCGCAAGGGCTTGCGCATCTTTTACGGCATTCCCCGAATGGAAATATACTGGCCGTCCTGAAAGTGCCGTGTCAAACTCCTGATGGCAGGCCCGTTCTGCGCGGGTTTTGATCTCTTTCAAAAAGCGGCTGATAATGTCGATGAAATCAAGGGTTTCACCCATCATGCGGCGTTTTTCACGCATCAGGGATGTGCCCAGAATGCTTTTCAGGGCACGCATAAATCGCCCTTCATAGCCTTCGATCAAGGCTTTGTTTGCAGGTTTGCCAAATAGGATTTTCTGCCCTTCAAAGTCAAAGAAAAGCGATGTGGGGATCGTGGTTTTGCCTGCCTCAAGTTCAACCAGATACGGCTTGCCGTTCACCATAATGCCCGCCGCTGAATTCGAGGTGCCAAAGTCAATTGCCAAAGTGTTTGATTTCGCCATTTCACGTATCCATAAACTGAGGTCGGGTCTTTAAGCGACGCTGGCTACAAGCACAACAGATAATTTCAAAACCACCGCCAGGTTTTGAAATTCAATGCAGACCATAAAAAAAGACCCCGCAAAATGCAGGGCCTTTCCAATTAAATATATGTCTGGTTTAGCCAGCCATGCTTGCCACTTCAGCGGCAAAATCTTCTTCTTTTTTCGCGATACCTTCGCCAACTTCCAAACGTACAAAGCCC
>DAOUQS010000161.1 GCA_030625465.1 Amylibacter sp.
TCTATCGGGTTGCGTCCGATCTCGACTTTGGTCGATATCACCAACCTTTTCACCTACGAATACAATCGCCCTTTGCATGTGTTTGACGCGGATGTGGTCAAGGGTGATCTGCGTGTGCATTTTGCCAAGGGTGGTGAAAAACTGATGGCGCTGGATGATGTGGAATACACGTTTGACGCGGGTATGATGCTGATTTCAGACGATAATGGCGCGCAAAGTGTTGCCGGTATCATGGGCGGCTTGCCGTCTGGCTGTACCGATGCGACGGTCAATGTCTTCCTTGAAAGCGCGTATTGGGACCCGATCACCATCGCGATGACGGGTCGCAAGTTAAAGATAAATTCTGATGCGCGTTATCGTTTTGAACGCGGTGTTGATCCTGCATTCACCCCAACGGGGCTGGATTTGGCGACAGCTTTGATCATGGAACTCTGCGGCGGTGAAGCCTCTGATATGGTTGTAGCGGGTGAAGTACCTGACACGAAGCGCAGTTACAAGCTGGACACGGATCGGGTGAAATCCTTGGTCGGTATGGATATTCCTGCGGATACGCAACGCGCTACTTTGACCGCTTTGGGTTTTGAGTTGAAGGGCGATGATGCCTATGTGCCAAGCTGGCGCCCCGATGTATTGGGCCAGGCTGACCTGGTGGAAGAGATCGCCCGCGTGGCGTCCCTGACCAAGCTAAAAGGCGTGCCTTTGCCACCGATAAGTGTAGGCGTGCCAAAGCCGATCCTAACACGTATGCAACGGCGTGAAACCATGGCGCGGCGCACTATCGCAGCGCTGGGGTACAATGAATGCGTGACCTATTCGTTCATTGACCAGCCCTCTGCCGCACTATTTGGCGGTGGTACTGATGCGGTCAAAGTCGGCAACCCGATTTCCGCAGACATGAGCCATATGCGCCCGTCTTTGCTGCCCGGTCTATTGCAGGCCGCAAGCCGCAATCAGGCGCGTGGCATCATGGATATGGCATTGTTTGAAGTTGGTCCCGTGTTTCATGGTGGCGAACCTGAAGATCAGGAATTGCTGGCGACGGGTCTGTTGATCGGTCACACGGGCGCGCGTGATCCGCATGGCAGCCGCCGTGCGGTAGATACGTATGACGCCAAAGCGGATGCGCAGGCAGTTCTATCCGCCATCGGTGCGCCCGAAAAAATGATGGTTCTGCGCGGTGCGCGTGAATGGTGGCATCCGGGTCGTTCCGGCAAGCTGTCGTTGGGGCCGAAAAATGTGCTGTGCGCATTTGGTGAAGTGCATCCCAAAATACTGGACGCAATGAACGTGAAAGGCCCTGCCGTGGCATTTGCGGTTCACGTGGCTAAAATACCGTTCCCGAAAGCCAAAACCACCACGCGCCCTGCGTTGAAAGTGTCTGACTTGCAGGCGGTGGAACGCGATTTTGCCTTTGTGGTAGATGGGGATGTGGAAGCTTTAACCTTGCTTAACGCGGCCAAAGGTGCGGATAAAAAACTGATCACGGATGCATCAGTTTTTGATGTATTCAGCGGTGATAAAGCCCAGGCGCAAATGGGTGCAGGTAAGAAATCTATTGCCATTTCCGTGCGCTTGCAGCCCACAGATGCCACCCTGACCGACAAGGATATTGAAGCGGTCAGCGCCAAGATTATCGACAAGGTCAGCAAAGCCACCGGTGGTGTGCTGCGCGGATAATTTGCTTCGTAATCTAACGCGCTTGCTCTAAGCTTTCCCTGATACGGGAGGTTTTGATGGGCTTTGATTATGTAATTGTGGGTGGCGGCTCGGCTGGGTGCGTTCTGGCCAACAGGCTAAGTGCCGATGGTAAAACAACGGTTTGTTTGTTGGAAGCCGGCGGCGGCGGCAAAGACTTTGTAATCCGTGCCCCTGCGATGGTAGCGGCAATGATTTCTGGTCGCCCCAAGATCAACAACTGGGCGTTTTTTACTGAACCACAGCCGGAACTGAACAACCGGCGGGGCTTTCAGTCGCGCGGCAAAGCCTTGGGCGGATCAAGTGCGATCAACGCGATGCTTTACATTCGTGGTCATCAAAAAGATTATGATGAATGGGCGGATTTAGGCTGTGACGGCTGGGGCTGGGATGATGTTTTGCCCTATTTCATCAAGTCTGAAGGCAACCAATGTGCCTTGGATGCATTGCACGGAAACCACGGCCCTTTGCAGGTTGCCGATCAGTCTGAACCGCGTGCGATTACACATGCGTTTCTGGATGCAGCCGAAAGCCTGCAAATCCGGCGAAATGCGGATTTTAATGGTAAGACGCAAGAAGGTGCCGGGCTATATCAGGTCACGCAACATTATCAGGGTAAGCAAAAAGGCGAGCGGTGTTCGGCGGCTTCGGCCTATCTTTTCCCGGTGCAAAAAATGCGCCCGAACCTGACGGTTATGACCAAAACCTTGGTGAATAAGGTGATTGTGGAAAAGGGCCGTGCTGTTGGGGTTGATTGTAATCAGGCAGGTAAACGGCATCAGATAAAAGCACATAAAGAGGTGATCCTAAGTGCCGGTGCCTTTGGCTCTCCGCAGGTATTGATGCTATCGGGCATTGGCCCGCGCGATGAATTAAGCGCGCATAAAATAGATGTGACGCATGAATTGCCCGGCGTCGGGCAAAATCTGCAAGACCATCTGGATCATGTGATTTCGTATAAATCAAAGCGTGCGGATGTGATCGGCCTGAACCCTGCGGGATTGGTGCGCCTGACACGCGCAATGCTGAAATGGCGTCGCGATGGCACGGGCATGTTTGCCACGCCTTATGCGGAAGGATGCGCTTTTATCCGTTCTGATCCCTCACTGGATCGCCCTGATCTGCAACTGCACTTTTCCCCTGTCATTGTTGATAATCACTTGCGTACCATCCGCCTAAGTGACGGCTATAGCTGCCATGTTTGTGTACTGCGTCCCAAAAGCCGTGGCGCGGTCGGGTTGCGCGATACGCGACCCACATCGGCACCACGTATTGACCCGCAATATCTAAGCCACCCTGATGATCTGCAACTGCTGATGAAAGGCGTGCGTTTGGTTGAACAGATCATGGCCGCCGATGCGCTGACCCCTTGGCGTGGCAAACGCTTGTATGATTATGACGGTAGTGATGCGGGGCTAGAGGCCGATATTCGTAACCGTGCCGACACAATCTATCACCCCGTCGGCACCTGTGCGATGGGCAAGGGTGACATGGCTGTTGTCGATGCGCAATGCCGCGTGAACGGGATCAAAGGCCTACGGGTGGTGGACGCGTCTATCATGCCACGCCTGATCGGGGGAAACACCAACGCACCGACGATGATGATTGCGGAAAAAGTTGCGGATATGATTGTGAAAGGTGTATAGGCTTGGCAACATATAGACATAGATAGGGCAAACCCATGACACTTCATATTTATCTTTCCGGTGAAATTCATACCGATTGGCGCGAACAAATCATCGCAGGGGCCAAGGGTTTGGATGTGTCGTTCAACAGTCCTGTAACCGATCATGCGGCCTCGGATGATTGTGGTGTGGCTATCTTGGGTGATGAGCCAGACAATTTCTGGCACGATAACAAAGGGGCCAAGATTAACGCGATCCGCACGCGCAAGGGCATTCAGGATGCCGATATTGTGGTGGTGCGCTTTGGTGACAAGTACAAACAGTGGAACGCGGCGTTTGACGCGGGTTTTGCATCCGCCCTTGGTAAATCATTGATCGTTCTACATGGGCCGGACCATCAGCACCCGTTAAAAGAGGTGGATGCGGCCGCCCTTGCTGTTGCAGAGCGGCCGGATCAGGTTGTGGAAATTCTGCGTTATGTTTTGCGCGGAACTCTGCCCGCTTAATCTAATCGCGCGGAGGTGAGATCAGCCCCGCTTGAACCGCCGGACGTTCCAGAAAACGATCCAGATATGCAGGGACGTTTGTCAAAGTGTCCCAGCCCACCAGATGGCCAGCTTCGTAGAAATCACGTACAGTTCTAAGCCAGGGCGCAATGGCAATGTCGGCGATCGAGTAATCACCAACGATCCAATCCTGACCTTCCAGTTGGGCGTCCAGAACTTTCAGCAGGCGCGTTGTCTCTGCGATGTATCTGTCTTTTGGCCGTGGGTCTTCAATCTGATTACCGGCAAATTTGTGAAAGAACCCAAGTTGCCCGAACATCGGGCCGACACCGCCCATTTGGAACATCAGCCATTGCAGTGTTTTATAGCGGGTAACGGGATCTTTTGACATAAACTGCCCGGTTTTTTCCGCCAGATAAACCAGGATTGCACCACTTTCCCAAAGCGGCAACGGTTTCCCGTCAGGCCCGTTGGGGTCGATGATCGCCGGTATTTTGTTGTTCGGGTTCAGCGACATGAACTCTGGCGTCATTTGATCGTCGGTGTTGAAACTGACCAAATGGGCTTCATATGGTAATCCGGTTTCCTCAAGCATGATAGACACTTTGACGCCGTTTGGCGTGGGCAGTGAATAAAGTTGAATCTGGTCCGGGTTTTCAGCCGGCCAGCGTTTGGTAATGTTGAAGGATGACAGGTTTGACATGGGTGTTCTCCAGATATTTCGGAAACAATTCAAATTTAAACTGGAAATATCAAGTTGATTATCTGATCGGTGGGTCGTTTTCTTGAAAAAGCCGCGCACAGAAGCATTTATACTGCCATATGCCCGCAAATGACCGGTGGTGACGGGCTGAATATGCGTTACTGGAAGCCGCCGCACCTGCGGGGCCACAGATAACGAATTACTGGTGGATATTCTGAAAGCTTTGAAAAAGAAGTAAGTATTACGCAGATAAAGTAAGGCCCGCCATTTCAGCGGGCCTTTTCTATTTAAATTTTCAAAGCGGCTTGGGGATCAATGTAATCCATACCCAACGCTTTACCGACGGCTTCATAAGTGATTTTGCCGGCATGTGTATTCAGACCATTCATCAAATGCG
>DAOUQS010000255.1 GCA_030625465.1 Amylibacter sp.
AGCATCCATTCACGCGCCGCATCCAGTTCATCCAGTGCAATTTCCAGCATACGTTCGCTAAGGTGCGGAATGTCACGCAACAGCTTTTCAAACGGCTTTTGCTCGAAGCGGCATAATGTCACCTCTGTCGTCGCTTCGACATCAAAAGCGGCATATGCACGTCCGGGACGCCCGACAAAATCGCTGGGCAACAACAAACCAACCATCTGGCGGCGGCCATCTTCCATTGTTTGCGAAAGGCGCGCGACACCTGAAACCACTGATCCCACAAACTTCATTTTGTCGCCCGCGAAAATAATCGGGGCACCTGCGGGGTATGTTTTATAGGACTTCATAGTCTGCAAAAGCATCATTTCCGACTTTTCACAGTATGCGCAAACCGCCCGTTGCTTGATCGGGCACTCCATGCAATCAACACTAACCGAGTTGCTTATAGGCGGAAAATTTTTCATGTACCCTAAAGATCAAAAAACTTGACTTAGATCAAGGCCATATATTTGGCACATGATATGGAATCGACCTTATGACATATGATCTTAAATTAGCGCGTTTAGGCGTTTATGAAGCCCGCGCACCGCGCTACACCAGTTATCCGACAGCAGTTCAGTTTACTGCCGATGTGGGTGCGGACTTTACCGCCGCGGCCCTTGCCGCCCTTCCGGTTGACAAACCTGTATCCGTTTACATCCACATTCCGTTTTGTGAACGCCTGTGCTGGTTTTGCGCCTGTCGCACACAAGGCACAAAGACGGCATCCCCTGTTGCCGCTTATCTGGATCATGTGATTGCGGAAATTGATCTGGTTGCACAGCATTTGCCCAAAGGGATCATGGCCAGCCGTGTCCATTGGGGTGGCGGGACGCCAACAATATTGACGCCAGCGCAAATAGAGCGTCTGACAGGCGCGCTGGATCAAGTCATTCCGCGCACAAAAGGCGCAGAATTTTCGGTCGAGATTGACCCTACTTTGGTCAGTCAGGCCAAAGTGGATGCGCTGGTTGCGGCAGGTATGAACCGCGCAAGTATCGGGGTTCAGGATTTTGAACAGAAGGTTCAAACCGCTATTGGCCGCGAACAAAGTTTTGAGACCACTAAAGAATGTGTCGATATGTTGCGTAACGCAAATGTCCGGTCCTTGAACATGGACATTCTTTATGGCTTGCCGCACCAAACCGAAACCAGCGTTATGGACACTATCAATAAAGTGCAGGCCTTGTCCCCTGACCGCATAGCACTTTACGGATATGCCCATGTTCCATGGATGGCCAAACGCCAGCAACTGATAGATGAGACCGCCCTGCCCGACGGCGAAACCCGCCATGACCTGTTTCAGGCGATGGCCGCGAAGCTTGAAGAGGGTGGCTATGAAGCCATCGGAATTGACCACTTTGCCAAACCGACAGACAGCATGGCGATTGCAACAACCGGCGGCCAGTTGCGACGCAATTTCCAGGGTTACACCACTGATGATATGGATACGCTGATCGGCCTTGGGGCCAGTTCCATATCAAAATACCCGACAGGGTTCACACAAAATCAGGCAAAGTCTTCGGACTATGCGCGCAACATCAAGGACAAGTCCCTGGCCACTTATCGCGGCATTGAAACATCCCATGAAGATCGTCTGATTGCGCGCGTAATCGAGATGATTATGTGTGACTTTGCAGTGGATTACCCGACACTGGTTGCAGAGTTCGGTGATGATTTGTCATGTGTAAATCAGGCGGTACTGCCGCTTCGAACAGATTTTGGCGACATTATTGAATTTTCCGAAACCGGGTTTGAAATTGTCCAGCATAAACGCAGTGTTGCACGTCTGGTTGCGAAAGCTTTCGATCAGTATATCGACGATAGCGCAAAATTCAGTGCGGTCAGTTAAGCCTGCAAAACAGGCTTAACCCAGCGCAAACGCAACGCGTTTGTCAGGACGAACACACTGGACAAAGCCATCGCACCCGCAGCCAGCACCGGTGACAACATCACCCCGCTTATGGGGTAAAATACGCCTGCGGCGACAGGGATCAGCAGCGTATTGTAGCCAAAAGCCCAAAACAGGTTCTGGCGAATATTGCGCATGGTGCGCTGGCTGATATCAAAGGCGTTGACGACGCCCTTCAAATCACCCGACATCAATACAACATCGGCCGCTTCAATCGCCACATCAGTGCCGGTTCCGATCGCAATACCCACATCCGCCACCGCAAGCGCAGGCGCGTCATTAATGCCGTCACCGACAAAGGCCAGTATGGCGCCATCCGCGCGCAAGGCTTCCAATGTGGCAACTTTCCCTTCAGGTAGAACCTCGTCCACGACATGATCTATGCCCAGCTTTTTTGCGATAACATCCGCCGTACCTTGATTATCACCGGTAATCATTGCCACCTTCAGGCCAAGCGCATGAAGTGCCGCAATAGCGGCCGGCGTGGTTTCTTTGATCGGGTCAGAGACCGCAATCACAGCCGCAACCTGTCCGTCGATCGCAGCGTAAAGCGGGGTTTTACCGCTTTTCCCCAAATCGGTGCCGCTGGCCCCAAGCGCCCCAAGGGCCACGTTTTCACGGGCCATAAAACGGTCAGCACCGATCAAGACAGTCTTGCCGTCAACCGTTGCCTGAACACCGTAACCGGTTTGTGATGTGAAGTTCTGAATATCGGGGATGTCGATCCCTTTTGCCTTGGCGGCACGTAAAATCGCGGCTGCAATCGGATGTTCCGAAATGGCTTCTACGCCAGCCACAAACCGCAACACATCATCCGGATCAAAACCGTCCGCGACAACCAGATCGGTCAGTTCCGGCCTGCCTTCGGTAAGTGTTCCGGTTTTGTCGACGGCCACAATTGTGGCTTCTTGCAACAGTTGCAGGGCTTGGCCTTTGCGAAACAAAACCCCCATTTCGGCGGCGCGACCGGTTCCCACCATAATCGAGGTCGGCGTTGCCAGCCCCATGGCGCACGGGCATGCGATGATCAGCACGGAAACGCCT
>DAOUQS010000386.1 GCA_030625465.1 Amylibacter sp.
GCATTGTCTGAAATATGCTTCATTCATGCCCTGATCAGCCCAAATTTGGGATGTCTTGCCCTGACCCCGGGCTGGTTCGACCACAGTCTGCGGAAATCCGCAGGGCAGGGTGGTTTGAGGGTGCAAAAATACTCATACTCAAATGATGGGCATTTGGTGTAGCCTGTGCCCATGGGCCGATTCCCCCCTTGGGGATCGCATTGGATTTTCTGGGAGGAAAAAATGAAATTTAATTTTAAAATGATCGCTATGGCGACTGTTGCAACTGCATTTGCAGGGGAAGCATTGGCTGTTGAATGGAACGTGTCACTTTGGGGCAAGCGCCGTGCGTTTACCGAGCATGTGGAAAAAATGGCCGAACTGGTTTCTGCAAAAACCAATGGCGATTTCACGCTGAACATTTCTTATGGCGGTCTGTCAAAGAACAAAGAAAACCTTGACGGTATTTCTATTGGTGCGTTTGAAATGGCGCAATTCTGTGCCGGTTATCACCGCGACAAGAACCCGTCTATCACAGTTCTGGAATTGCCATTCCTGGGTGTGTCTTCGCTAGAAGAAGAACGCACAATCAGCCAAGCGGTTTACAAGCATCCTGCTGTTGTGGCTGATCTGGCGCGTTGGAATGCAACATTATTGATGCCGTCACCATTGCCGCAATACAACCTTGTAGGTGTGGGCGATGCGCCGAAAACTTTGGCTGACTTCAAAGGCATGGCCGTGCGTGCAACCGGCGGTGTTGGTAAAGCAATGGCAGCCGTTGGTGCGGTGCCAACTTCCATGTCGGCAACCGAAGTGCGCCAAGCACTGGATAGCGGTGTTGTTAAAGCGGTGGCATTTGCGCCGCACGCGCATATGTCATACGGCACAGTTGAAACCGGTGTTTGGTGGACGACTAACCTGAACCCCGGCACTGTGAACTGCCCTGTTGTGGCAAACACCGATGCGTTGGCCGCATTGTCTGATGATCATCGTGCCGCGTTGTTGGGTTCTATCGACGAAAGTCTGGATCACTACATCAGTGCCTACAACGGTAAGACCATGGATGCATGGGGCCCAACGCTGACAGATAAAGGTATTACATCTGTGACCTATGAAGGTGCTGAATTGGCGGCGTTCAAAGAGGCGGTTGCAGGCCCTGCGGCAGCGGCCTGGATTTCAGACATGAATGCCAAAGGCCTACCGGCACAAGAGCTGTATGACCTTGTGACGGGTATGGTTGGCAAATAAGCCAAATAGCTTAATTGATAATGGTTGTCGCGCGGGTCAGCGCGGCAACCTTTTTTAAAAGGGGCGTGTTATGGCTGGAAGATCTTCAGTTCTTCAAGATGATAGTTTATTAAGCAGGCTTGATCGCAAACTTTACCGCTTTGAAGGCTGGCTTGCATTGCTAAGCGGCTTGGCGGTTTTTTCCTTGATGGTTCTGGCGGTGGTGTCTGTCACCGGGCGCCATACGATCAATCAACCATTGCCGGGTTATGTTGACTGGATTGAACAAGCCATGCCGTTGATTGCGTTCATGGGCGTGGCCTATACCCAACGTGATGGCGGGCATATCCG
>DAOUQS010000393.1 GCA_030625465.1 Amylibacter sp.
CAGTCGATGAACGCGGTTTTTGCCGCAGACATGCTTTATATACCGTCTGGCCCCGCATATTGGGAATATGACAGCACAACCAGCTTTATCGGGCAATTGTCGGAAGCATTAGAGGATTTGGCTTTGGGCTTTGACGGAACCTTCCCCGCGGGGAATATGACTTTGCCGAAAGCTTTTTGCGATGTGCGGTTTTTGTTGACCCGGTTCGAGCCGGGCAATGAGTTGCATCAGGCGATGTACAGTGCGTATCAGAAAGTATTTGGTGACCGTTTGGCGGTACACCCGATTGAATTGACCCGTGCGGTTGAACAATCAAGCCGGTTTTTAAGTTCGGTCTACGAAATTGATTACCGCGATATGACACGCGAAACATGGCGTCGGGCGCGGGCGACGTTTGATCGTGGGTACGAAGAATTCAAAGTCGCGATCATCGAGTCGTGGGATCAGCTGGAGGATAAAAGATGAGCAAGAAACGCCGTGTTTTCGACATCGACATGCCGGAAGATGAAATCATCCCCGCGGGGAAGGTTCAGGATGCTTTGGAAACCAAACCCGCGTTTGGGGCGGGGTCGCAACGACGCGGACCAATGGCCTCGGCTATTATGGAAAATGCTGAAAGCCTGAAAGAACGGCAGGTGGCCGAGCAGCATATCCGTGCGGAAAATGACCAGTTGGCGCATGAGTATGTGAAACGCAAAGCCGATGGTCTGGTGATTGATCTGATCCCGCTGGACAGCATTGTCAGCGAAAAACTGGCACGCGATCGCATGGACGGTGCCGATGATGAACTGGATGAGTTGATTGATTCTATCCGCGAGATCGGCCTTTCAAACCCGATACGCGTACAAATACGCGATGACGGCAGGTTTGAGCTGGTGCAGGGATATAGACGGCTTGAGGCCTATAAGGCGCTTCTGGACGATCCTGGGGGCAGGGAGGCCTATTCCAGCATCCCTGCGGCGGTGATAAATGGCGCAGAGGCTTTGGACGTGCTTTATCGCAAGATGGTCGATGAAAATCTGGTGCGCAAAGACATCTCGTTTGCCGAAATGGCGAGCCTTGCGATTAAGTATGCAAAGGATGGTGCCACGGATTGCAATGACCCAGATAAGGTTGTGGCCATTTTGTTCAAATCCGCAGGTTATCAAAAGCGCAGTTATATCCGCAGTTTTATCGGTTTGATGGAACAGGTCGGAAGGACAATAAAGTTCCCTGCCGATATTCCGCGTGCTTTGGGATTGGCGTTAAGCAAACGGATTGATGCGGATAGTTCGGTTGCAGCACAGGTTGAAAACGATCTGCTGGCCGCAGGGCCGAACCGTTTGGCCGAGGAAGAGCTGGCTATCTTGCGGCGTGCAGCGGGGCTGGAGGCGGATAAAAAACCTTTCCCCGCAGGGAAGCCAAGTGTAAAGCCGCCGCATAAGGCGAAAACGGTTTTTAATATTGCGCGCCCTGAAGGGACAGTTAAGTGTACCGCGACCGCTGGCCGGTTGGAATTGCGTGT
>DAOUQS010000157.1 GCA_030625465.1 Amylibacter sp.
AAATCGGCACAATTCGGACCCATGTACCGCTGGGATGAACGCCTACGTCAAACCGGTCCTGACCCGACTTCATACGCTTATATTCGAAACCACTTTCGGTGGCTTTGCTTGTCTGCGCGACAGGTTCGGCACATGCAGACAGCACAAGGCATAAAATCATCATAACAGCGGTCGGTTTTTGCATTTTATTCCTCGTGTGTTCTTGGGATTGCCCCCAATTTTGCACCTTTTGATATAGAGAGCAAGCGGTCCTGACTGGATCGCTGTTTTTCTATTCACCATACAGGACTTTAATTTCGCTCATACTGTAGATGCTTTGAAAGGATACTGTCGCCGCATTAACTGCAACCGCAACAATAATACCGGTAAAAATTATACCAATCACCGCCGTGATTACCGACAATACCTTAGACAGTGGTTTCACAGGACGCAAATCACCATAACCAACCGTCGTGGCCGTGATGAAAGCCCAATAGATGGCATCAAGCCGCCCCCAGGATTCCCGCGCCCCGACAATCAGCCCCAGCACAACAATTGAAAGCGCCAAGGCTAATAACAACGGGGCCGCCAGCCCAATGCCGAAGAAAAATATCTGCGTGAATTTAGCGGTGAATTCCATAGGCTATCGCATTACATCCGGTTTATATTTTCAATTTCATTCGAACTTTAAACAAATGGCTCGAATATCTGCAATGCTTTTATATTATTTGCTTAAACTGGACCACGGTTCGGGGATCGTCGCCATGAAGCTTGGCCGGTCGCGCAATCTATCCACGATACTTGCCAGCTTGGTGCGGTTGCGCCATTCAATGGGGCGTCTGCTGTCCGACCAGAACAAGAAACACGCCAGTGCATAATCACAGACATTCGGCTCGTCACCGGTTAGCCAGTGCTGCGCGCGCGCTTCCATCCAGTCAAGGCAACGGTAAACCCGCTCTTGATGGCGCTCACCGGGATTAAAGCCAAGAATATCTTCGCCCGAAGGCTCCAGTCCGGCCCAGACCTGTTGATTGGCCGTCACCATAAAATCACCCATGCCGATGAGGGTGGACAGCAACTGGCGGTCCGCAAGCGGGTCCAGATAAGGTTCCGTTGGTTCAACCGTCATTGCCCATAATTGTTCAACAATCTGGGCCGTAGGGAAAATCATCTCGCCAATCGTTTCCAACACAGGGACTTGGCCCATCGGATTGATTTTAAAAAAATCATCCGACAAGGGGAACGGAATTTCAACTTCCTGAACCGGAAGTTGCCATTCATCAATCAGTATCCGGCACAATCGCGCAAACGGTGAGCCGTCGATGTAATACAGTTTTGCGGGGTCTAGTTTATCCATCTGTCAAATCCGAAAAAAGTTCCAAGAATCGCCCTCTGACTTCTTTAGGAGCATGTGGCCTAAGCGTGCGCTTTGGCAAGTCTGATAAAACAGGTTTGCCAAACAATTTATCAGCCTCTTCCGTTGAAAACCCTGCAATTTGTACGGCTTCCAGCCAAGCGGACAACCTATCTGCCCGTTTGATCTGCTTCTTGATGATATCAGGGATTTTTGCAGGCAGGCCAAAGCGCAAATGGATTGCCGCCGTCAGCCTGTCATCCAGCGCCCCGTAATCCGGCCCAACGGCGTTTTTAACAGGTGAGATCATATCGCCAATGACATATTCGGGCGCGTCATGCAGTAGTGCCGCCAACCGCCATTTCATGTCAATGCGCGGGTTCAGGCGGGTAAACAATTCTTCGACAAACACCGAATGTTCAGCCACCGAATAAGGATAGTCGCCAACCGTCTGCCCATTCCAGCGCGCCACAAACGATAGCCCGTGAGCGATGTCTTCTATTTCGATATCCAAAGGTGCCGGATCCAGCAAATCCAGCCTGCGCCCGGAAAGCATTCTTTGCCATGCGCGTGGTGGTATGGATTGCCGTGACATGAAAACTCCCAAGTATCTGAACCCTTGTCGATACCCAATTCCAATGCTACATGCCACCCCAAGCTTGCTATTTTATTGAAGGAGCCACCCATGGCCAATGACTATATTGTAAAAGACATCTCTTTGGCTGCATTTGGCCGTAAAGAACTGGATATTGCCGAAACTGAAATGCCGGGTCTGATGGCCATTCGTGAAGAGTTTGGCGCGTCTCAACCGTTAAAAGGTGCGCGCATTGCGGGCTCTTTGCACATGACTATTCAAACGGCGGTTCTGATCGAAACACTGAACGCGCTGGGTGCTGAAGTGCGCTGGGCATCATGTAACATCTTTTCCACCCAAGACCACGCAGCGGCAGCAATTGCCGAAGGCGGCACGCCGGTATTTGCCATCAAAGGCCAATCATTGGAAGAACATTGGGATTACCAGGATCGCATATTCTTGTTCGAAGAAGGCACCTGTAATCTGATCCTGGACGATGGCGGTGATGCTACACTTTACATCCTGCTGGGTGCACGTGTTGAAGCTGGTGAAACCGGCCTGTTGGAAGATCCGACCTCCGAAGAAGAAATCGCAATTTACGCGCAGATCAAAAAACGTATGGCATCCAACCCCGGTTGGTTCACCGCCCAGCGCGATGCGATCCAGGGCGTGTCCGAGGAAACCACAACCGGCGTTCACCGCTTGTACCAGTTGATGGATCAAGGCCAGTTGCCATTCCCTGCGATCAACGTGAACGACAGTGTGACAAAGTCGAAGTTCGACAATAAATACGGCTGTAAAGAATCACTGGTAGACGGCATTCGCCGCGCCACAGACACTATGATGGCTGGCAAAGTTGCCGTTGTTCTGGGCTACGGCGACGTTGGCAAAGGCTCGGCTGCATCGCTGCAAGGTGCCGGCGCCCGCGTGAAAGTAACCGAGATTGACCCGATCTGCGCATTGCAAGCCGCAATGGATGGCTTTGAGGTTGTGCGTCTGGAAGACGTTGTTGCCGATGCCGACATTTTCGTGACCACAACGGGCAACAAAGACGTGATCCGTCTGGAACACATGCAGGCGATGAAAGACATGGTGATCGTGGGCAACATCGGCCACTTCGACAATGAAATTCAGGTCGCATCGCTGGCCAACCACAAATGGACAAACATCAAAGATCAGGTTGATATGATCGAGATGCCATCAGGCAACCGCATGATACTTCTGTCTCAAGGTCGTTTGCTGAACCTTGGCAACGCCACGGGCCACCCGTCATTTGTGATGTCTGCGTCTTTCACCAACCAGGTGCTGGCCCAGATTGAGCTGTGGACCAAGGGTGACGACTACAAGAACGAGGTTTACATCCTGCCGAAACATCTGGACGAAAAAGTAGCCCGTCTGCACCTTGAAAAGGTCGGCGTAAAACTGACCGAGCTGACCAAAGAGCAAGCCGACTACATCGACGTCAGCGTTGACGGGCCGTATAAAGCGGAGCATTACCGTTATTAATACAAATATATAATCACACAAGCGGCCAGCATATTTGCTGGCCGTTTTCGTTTGAACGTAGGGTGGGCTTTGGGCCCACGCGCCCGCAAGATAAGGGCTATGCGAACGCCCGCTTAACACCCCCTTCACCCTTCCAACTGTATAAAACCCCTGACGTCAAAAGTAGTACACGGGTTTTCAAAGGGTGGGTAACAGCACCAAATGCGAAAGCCACCGAAACGACCGGTAAGATTAGGTGCAAGGGCCCCAAAACCCTTGTTCGGCCATATAGCTACATCGGCAGGCCTGCCACTCTTATGAAACGACATTACATATTATCGTGAAACCCTGCCGCATATGATACGGCGACAGGGCATAACGCCTATGTCTGCACTTTATTCCAAGCCACAACTGTGTAAGCTTGCGACACCAACAGACAAAGGCAAACATCCATGAAAGTTCTAATTTTAGGTGGCGGCGGCATGATCGGCCAAAAACTGGCCCATGACATATCCGTAAACGGCTTGGGCGGCGAAACGCCTGAACTGATCCTGCACGATATTGCAAAACCGCGCTGGTCAGGTGCAGGCAACCCCACCTTGCTGACAGGCGATATTGCAGCAGACGAAACCGCCCAAACCCTTGCTGCCCTGAAACCCGACGTGATCTTTTTTCTGGCCGCCATCGTTTCAAGTGATGCCGAAGCAAACTTCAAAACCGGATGGGATGTCAACACGCGCGGCGCATGGAACCTGCTGGATGCCTTGCGCGAACAGCACGAAGCATCCGCCAACGCCTATCGCCCGAAAATCATCTTCACATCCTCGCTTGCGGTTTTCAGCGGCCCCTACCCTGATGCCATCGGTGACGATTTTCACAATGCGCCGCAATCATCATATGGCGCCCAAAAATCCGTGGTCGAATTGCTGATCTCGGATTATTCGCGCAAAGGCTATGTTGACGGACTGTCCATTCGCCTGCCCACCATATGCGTGCGCCCGGGAAAACCGAACCTTGCGGCATCGTCATTTTATTCCAGCATCATCCGCGAGCCGTTGAATGGCCAAGAAGCGATATTACCGGTTCCGGATAGCTTGCGCCACTGGTTTGCCTCACCCCAATCCGCTGTTGGCTTCCTGAAACATGCAGCCGAGCTGGATTTCAACCGTCTGGAAGGCCGCCGTGCGATGAACCTGCCGGGCGTGTCCTGCACCGTGGCAGACCAGATAGAGGCCTTGCGCCAAATCACCGGCAATGATGCCGTCAAGCTGATCAAATCCGTTCCCAATGCGGATATTGCCAACATCGTGATGGGCTGGCCGCGCAACTTTAACCCCGAACGCGCCATTAAGCTGGGCTTTCGTGCTGACAAAGATTTCGCCAGCATTATCCAAAGCTATATCGATACGGAAATGCCCGATTCGCACTGATCCCGCAAAATCCTGCGTAAAATCGGGCATTTCGCACAAAATCACCCCAATTTTGCCCTTGCCATGGAAAATTGATCTGCCATACGTCCCCCTTGCCCGATATTTGGTCGGGTGTTACGCTTAACTTACCTTAGCACCAAGGATCGGTGCGTTATTACGGAGGACACGGTTCTG
>DAOUQS010000256.1 GCA_030625465.1 Amylibacter sp.
ACCGGGGGTCACGATCAGCCGTTTGTATTTTATGACACGGCAACCATCAAGAATGATGGCATCGTCTTTGGGCTCGAACGCGGCAACTGCGGATTTGATCCAATGCACCCCGCGCGGAATAAGTGAGCCCATGGTTTTAGCGGTGGATTCGGCGTTGAATATGCCACCGCCCACCATCGTCCACCCCGGTTGGTAGTAATGAATTCCGGCGGGATCAATGATCGCGATATCAAGGCCTGCATTGCGCGCAATCAGACTGGCCGCGACCGCAACACCGCCGGCACCGGCACCGACGATGACAATATCATAAGAGGCGTCGGCCTGGTCTGTCGGTGTTTTGCCGCCATTGGCAATGCGTCGCACAACACCGGCCATATTATAACCGGCGGCTTTGGTGGCAGATAGAATATCGGCCAAAGGTAATGTCTTGGCCTGTGACAATGACCAGAGTGTTGCGCAACGTGTTCCTGTGCGGCAATAGGCCAAAACCGGCTTTGGCAAATCATGCATTGCGGCCCTGAACGCATCCGCATCCGCATCTTGGACTTTGCCTGAAACAACCGGCAGATAACGGGTTTCAAGCCCGGTTTTATTGGCGGCTTTTTCAACTTCTGCAAAGGTCGGCTGGTCAGCGCCCTCGCCGTCTGGCCGGTTGCAGATGATACTGCGAAAACCTGCCGCAGCGATGGCTTTAATATTGCCTGCCGTCACTTGTGCACTGACCGATATTTCATCGGTTATTTTTTTTGCATCCATTGAATAATCCCCTTACGCAATATTTTTATAATTTATTAAGCGGCACTTTCAGTAGCGGATTACCGTCCGCATCAGTGGGCACTTCACCTGCCCGCATATTGACCTGTAACGACGGTATAATCAGGGTCGGCATGTCCAAGCTTGCGTCACGTTCAGTGCGAAACTTGACAAACTCGGCTTTGGTTTTATCGCCGCCCACATGGATATTATCCCGCTTTTCTTCTACAACAGTTGTTTCCCAAGCAATATCGCGCCCCTCGGGGCCGTAATCATGGCACATAAACAGCCGCATATCATCTGGCAGGCTTAGAACCTTTTGAATGGAATCGTATAATTCATCGGCAGAACCACCGGGGAAATCACAACGTGCAGACCCGCCATCAGGCATGAACAATGTATCCCCGACAAAGGCCGCGTTCCCCACCACATGCACCATACAGGCCGGCGTGTGGCCGGGTGCGTGGATGGTAAAGGCATCCATATTGCCTATTTTATATATTGTACCATCGGCAAACAGCATATCGAACTGGCTGCCGTCGCGCTGGAATTCGGTGCCTTCATTGAAGAACTTGCCAAAAGCTTCCTGAATGATGGTGATATTTTCACCAACGCCCATTTTTCCACCAAGTTTTCCCTGAATATAGGGGGCTGCGGACAAGTGATCCGCATGCACATGGGTTTCGATAATCCACTGCAAATCCAGATCATGTTTCCGGATATGGGCAATTAAACTATCCGCATGATCATAAGTGATACGCCCTGCCGCGTAATCAATATCCATAACGCTGTCGATGATCGCACATGCGTTTGAACTTGGGTCTTTGACCACATAAGAAATCGTGTTTGTTGCGGCGTCAAAAAAAGGTTCAACCTCTGGCTTTATAGCCATATCAACGGGGTAATCAGACATCATATTCTCCTTATGTGGCCATTTAGTAAACGCATTGATAATATGCGATCACATTTTGCAGGTTTTTATACCAAAGATACGGTACAAAGGGCAAAAGCTGAATATAGCTGTGCCGACCAGAACAAGACCAACGATAACAGAGCCGTACATCATTGTTGAACTGCTCCAGATACCCAGACTGGTGACAAACGGGCCTACAGCCAAGATTAGACCAACAATAATACGTAATATGCGATCCGGTTTTCCTACATTAGCATTCATTTCATTTCTCCAATTGTTTCTATCAGAAATACTTATAGAATCGCCATTCGCATGTCGGTGACAAAATCACCAAAACTATAAGTTCGTGTTAATAATGACGATCAGCTTGATCCCGCAAGGGCTTCGAGTTTGGGAATATCCCGCAAAGCAATTTCGCCACGGCTGGCCTTGACCCATGATTTGCGCTGAAACTCCTGTAACTGACGCGAGATCACTTCGCGGGCCGACCCCAATTCCACCGCCAGATTTTGATGGGTCGCCTGCACGATATCTGCATTGTTTTTCAGTTCAAGCAATCGTTGCGCCAGACGGATATCAATACGTTTGAACGCCACCTCTTCGATCACCACAAAAAGGTCGGTGATACGTTTTGAGTAGGCTGAAAACACAAAACGGCGAAAGTCTGTTGATTCAGAAACCAGACGGTCAAAGATACGGCGCGGTATGGCGGCGGCCTGCACATTGGTTTCGGCAACGCCCTCGGCCGAATAATCATCATAGGACAGCAGGCAGGCCGTGGTTAAAACACAGCTTTCGCCGGCATTGACGCGGTAAAGCACAATCTCGCGACCGGATTCAGAGGTTTGGCTGACCCGCACGCAGCCCTCAAGCAACAACAACAGGTTTTCCGGTGATTTTCCGGGGCCAAAGATAACCGTGTTTTTGGGAACCGCGATGATTTTGGTCTCTGCGGTCAGCTGATCTTTCAGGCTTTTCGACAAATTTGACAGGCCTTGAAATCGTGAAATCCAGTCCATGATAATGACCTTCCTTTGGCGGTTACGGCAATTCGCTACAATGTCTTGCGCGCGCCACCGGTTAATACCGGGATGTTCCGTGTAATAATGCTTTATATGACATAATTCCTATATGGGATATAGGCATTTCAGGTGATTTACCACCGGCGGGTTGCGGCAATATAGGCTTCGGCCTGTTTCCCGAATGCTTCCAGCAATCCGTTTTCTTCCGGTATGACAAAGCGTTTGTGCAAGATCAGGATCAGGGCAAACCAGGGCAGAAATGCAAGCGGGTTGCCGATGTA
>DAOUQS010000055.1 GCA_030625465.1 Amylibacter sp.
CAACCCAAGTGACGATTGCGGGCTAGAGGCGAGTAGCAGGAAGATTTTGTGCAAGTGACGTCGACGCCCACCGCGGCGAACGGCCGCTCTCCACCCATCCAGCCGATTTCTCGCACACGCGGCGAATGGCTCCTTCCCGCCAATTCTGTTGAAAAACTCTTCTTGATTTGAGGTGCTATCGCTGATTCAATTTCCTTGTGAATGCAGGGGATCGAAGATGTTGGGACCAAAGCAAGAAGCGCAAGGCGCACTGTTTTATGAGTTCTCCATCGACGACCACGTTCCGCAAGATCACCTGCTGCGCTCGATTGATCGCTTCGTGGATTTGTCTAGCATTCGTCCGCACCTTGCAGAGTTTTACAGCCACACTGGCCGCCCGTCGATTGATCCTGAACTACTGATCCGCATGTTGTTGGTCGGGTACTGTCTTGGTATCCGGTCGGAACGGCGTCTTTGCGAAGAGGTCCATCTGAACCTCGCGTATCGTTGGTTCTGTCGCCTCGATTTGGCTGATCGGGTGCCGGACCATTCCACTTTCTCCAAGAACAGACATGGGCGTTTCCGGGACAGCGACCTGTTGCGTCACCTGTTTGAAACGACGGTGGCGCGGTGCATCGCGGATGGATTGGTGAGCGGCCAACGCTTTGCTGCAGATGCCAGCTTGATCGAGGCTGATGCGAACAAACAGAACTCAACCCCCAAGGCGGATTGGGACACATCTGCGATCTCGCCTGAGGATGCGCCGCGTGCCGTAAAGGAATATCTCGACGTGCTGGATGACGCCGCCTTTGGGGCAGCATCTGAGGTAGAGCCCAAGTTCACGTCCCACTCAGATCCCGCAAGCCAGTGGACTGCGGCACGTAAAGGCCCAGCATTCTTTGCCTATTCTACGAACTATCTGATCGACACGGATTATAGTGTGATCGTCCCCTCTCGTGCATGTAAACATGCACTGCCGGGCAGTGGATGTTGAGGCCACAAGGTCGATCCGACAGGCTGAGGTGGGGTCAGTGCGCGCAATGTTGGGCCGGGTCAAAGATCAGTTTGGCCTGCACCCTGAGCGGCTCATCGCAGACGCTGCTTATGGATCTGGCCCAATGCTGGACTGGCTGGTGAAGCGCGATATCAAACCCCACATTCCAGTGCTTGATCATGCTGGCCGTAAAGATGGCACCTGGTCTCACGCCGACTTCGAATGGGACGCTGAAAACAACCAGTACATCTGCCCGGAAGGCGAGACGCTCAAGCAGTTCCGCCGCAACTACTCAGACCCGAACCGTGGTCCGACTGGCAAGGGTGTCGCCAAATATCAGGCCTTGAAACTGACCTGCCAAGCCTGCCCTTCAAAGCCCAAGTGCTGCCCGAATGCTGATGCACGCAAGATCACCCGTGAAGAACATGAAGATGCCCGCCAGATTGCCCGAGACATAGCCAAGACCAAACAATATGCGGTCTCAATGAGGCTGCGCAAGAAGGTCGAGATGCTCTTCGCTCACCTCAAGCGCATCCTTGGGCTGGGACGGCTTCGATTACGTGGACCATGCGGCGCAAATGACGAATTCCTGCTTGCTGCCACCGCCCAAAACCTCCGTAAACTAGCCAAGATCTTTCCTGCACCGCAGCAATTGCGCAAAGCGTGATAGGAAAGGCGTTCGCGTTGTGTTTGATGCCCGACTTTCTGCAACAGCAACACGTTGTTTTTCCACAGAATCGGCCGGAACCAGCCAAATGGACTGATCTGGGTGATTGTCTGCAAAATCCGCAATGCTGCCGAATGGCTGCTGAAACCGAAGGTCACCCTTCATCATCTGCCCTCATCTGCGCCGAAACAGGTTGCCAATGGTCTGGAACACCAGATCGAAATCAAAACAGGTGTTCTGATGGCGCTGATAGATCAGATCAAGCCGCGCCTTGGCCGGGATGCAAATCCGCGTGTAAACCGCATCCGTTTCCTCAGCCGTCTGACACCGTGCCAGTAACCCCGCCTCGTGTTGGTGATAGGTGATGCTGGCCAGCCCGGTCACCCCAGGCCGACTTTTCAGCACCTGATTATAAATCTCCGGATACCGCTCGACATATTCCCGCAAGGGGGGGCGCGGCCCGACAAAGCTCAGATCACCCTTCAGGATGTTGAACAATTGCGGAAACTCGTCCAGACGCCGACGCCGCAGCCAGGCCCCCATCGGTGTGATGCGGGCATCCTTGTTGCCGCCCGACACGCCAGAATCACCGCCATCGCTGCCAACCGCCTCCATAGTGCGCAGCTTCCACAGGGCAAACGCGCGGGTCGGAGTTGTCATCCGCTCGGCCACATAAAACAACGGTCGCCCCTGACGGATCAGCAACCACAGCAGCAGGATCAACAAGACCGGCCCCAGAACCACCACCAGCAGGCTGGCGAAAAACAAATCGAATATGCGTTTGCGTATCGTCATGCCGCGTCTTTCAATCCTTCTTTTGCAAATATTGCCACTCATCAACCAGCGCCTGCGCGCTTACCGTTTCCAGCCTGCTAAACCGCTGCAATGCCCGCGTCGACAGGCAAACCTCTTCTATCGCCCCGGGGGGTGCCGGGCGTGGCGTCCATGTCAGACCTGCGGCGTCCAGCAATGCCCCCATCTCGACCGTCCCCGGGGCGGCCACGTTCAGCGCTTGCGGCAGTTTTTCAGCCAACATCAGATCGCCCAGCACAAGATCCCCCAGTATTCGGGCCAGCGTCCTCGCTCCGATATAAGAGCGCCGGGGTGTGCGCCCGTCCACAAACTGATCCAATCGGAACCCCGGCTTCCAGCCGCCCAATATGGCATCCACCCCGGCGATATTGCCAATCCTCAGGGCGCAGACCTGCACGCCCAATTTTGCGCCCAATGCGGCCCCCCGCCCCTCCATCTCAGCCTTGGCTTTGCCATAGTCTGACACAGGCTTCAGGGTCATATTTTCTTCCAACACCCCCCTTTCAGCGCCATAAACTGCGGCCGAGGACGTCAGAAAAACCCGCGCGCCTGATGCGGCCCCCGCCCGCACCGCCGCCTCGGCCAAAGCGATATTGTCATTAAGGTCGCCACCGTGCCCCACCCGCCCCGGCACCACGCCCGCCAGACACAGAATCGCGCCACACCCAGAGGCCGCACGTACCAGAGATTCGGGTTCCGCCAGCGGATCAAATGTGGCCCAACCCGGGCTCGATACGGCCCCCGATTGACCCCGCGTTTGCCACGTCACCGGCTCAAACGACCAAAATCTGCGCAATATCCCGCCGATCCGCCCGCTTGCACCCAATACCAATCGTTTTGAATTCTGCATGTTTGCCCTTCATCCTGTCCGGTTTCGGTTGAACCGTTTGGTTCTTGCCAGTATCTTGCAGCCAGCAAAAATCAAGAATTAATACTCGAAGACAGGCTGCCACCTTTATATGATCCCACCCAACAAAACCCTCGCGCTTTTGGCTTTCGCCCTGTTGTCGGGCCTGCTTCTAGCCGCCTGTGGCCGCCTGCCGGCTGGTGCTCCGGTCCGTGAAGATGTCCTGAAAAACGCCGATGCCGCCGACCCCGAGTTTGCCGTCTATACCGTCAACCGCGCCTTTCTGCCCACCGTCGCCCAATGGCCCGGCACCGGCCGACAGGAGCGCCTTGGCTGGATCGGCCATTCCAGCGGCCCCAAAACCCAGATCATCCAACCCGGCGATATCCTGAGTTTGCGCATCTGGGACAGCTCCGACAATTCGCTGCTGACTTCAGCCGAACAAAAGGTGGCCCAGCTTTCCGACGTCAAGGTCGCCGCCAACGGCTCGGTGTTCATGCCGTATGTTGGCGACATCAGCGTCATCGGCCTGACGCCCGACCTGGCCCGCGAATCCATGCAAACCTCGTTGGAGATCATTGTGCCCTCGGCCCAGGTCCAGCTGAGCATGGCCCAGGGACGCAGCAATTCGGTTGATCTGGTCAGTGGTGTGCCCAACCCAGGCGCCTATCCGTTGCCCGACCGCAACTTTACCGTGATGAGCCTGCTGGCGGCGGGCGGTGGAGTGAATGCAAATCTCAACAACCCGCAAATCCGCCTGGTGCGCGGCGGCGCGATCTATGGCACCTCGGTGGACCGGCTGTTGGACAACCCCAATCTTGATACCCTGCTGCGCGGCGGCGATCAGGTGTTTGTCGAAGAAGACGAACGGTATTTTCTGTCGTTTGGCGCGGCCGGCGAAGAAGACCTGCACATCTTCGCCAAAGACGACATGTCGGCGATGGATGCGGTCTCAATCATGGGCGGCATTGCCGACGGCAAGGCCGACCCCAAAGGCCTGCTGATCCTGCGCGAATACCCCGGGTCGGCCTTGCGCACCGGGGTGCGCGGCCCGCGCCAGACCCGCGTGGTGTTCACGGTTGACCTGACAACTGCGGACGGCCTGTTTTCGGCCCGCAAATTCCAGATCAACCCGGATGACCTGGTGATGGTGACAGAATCGCCAATCAACGACGCCCTGACCGTGTCCAACATCATCGGCAACCTGTTTGGGGTATTCAGCCGGGCGGGGGTGATTTAGGGACTGAACCTTAAACCCTCTGATAAATCCTGTGGCCGGGATAATCTGCGGCTCTTGCTTTTGTTCTCTTTTTGTTCTATTCTGATTTTCCTGCCAACAGGAGGATCCCATGCACGCCGACGCCCCTCAATTGCCCGATCTGTATACTGGCCCCTCAAACGATTATCACCACCTGCCGGTCAGCCATAAACAACTGCGCTTTGCCCGTTCGATCGCCGCGCGCGCACATCTCAAGCTGCCGGATGACGTGATCCAGGACCGTCGCGCCATGTCTGCCTGGATTGATACCCATCTGGAGAGGCAGGAACAGGTTTCGGCCTTCTCGCGCTATCCGTCGTCAAAACAGGTGGCGTTTGCTGAACGCATCGCCCGGATCAAACGCCGCGACGTGCCGCGTGAATGTTTTCGCGACAAGGGCATGATGTCGCGCTGGATTGACAGCAACCGCTAAGGCCCGGCCCTGCGCCGGGCCACCTCCGGTGAGACTCCCCCAACAGATAAACCACTGGCAATCCCGGCTATCCGGGGTAGGCTGTGGGATACTCATTCAAAATCCGAGGGGGAAAACCACATGACGATCACTACAAAGCTATTGGCAACGACGCTGCTGGCAACCGTGGCACTTGCCAGTGCTGCAAGCGCACAAGAGCTGACCCGCATCGCCACCATGCCCGCCGGGGCCGAAGTGACCGGCCTGACGGTCAATGGCGTCGGCGAAGTGTTTGTGAACACGCAACACGCCGGCGGCTCCAACTATTACAAAGCCGACGGGATGCCGGCCTCGCTGGGTTATCTCTCGGGCTTTGATACGGCGACCCATAGTGCCGGCAACGTCGGCATCGCCGATGAAGGTGCACGCGATGTGGTGCACGCGGCAGGCGCCGATTATGTGACGCTGGCCCGGGCCGGCGATACCCTGGGCAGTGGTCAGATTCTGGGCGGGGTTTATGACACCTCTGGCAATCTGATGTATGTCTCTAACGCGCCTGATTTCAACGGTTTCATCCCGACCGGCGCCAATTCCGCCTATCTCTATACCGCCTGGGAAGGCGCGGGCCGTGATGGTGCAGGGGCGGTCAGCCGCCTGCCGCTGTCCCGGGTCAACGGCCAATGGCAGGCCGATCTGACCAACTCCTCGATGCTTGATCTCAGTTCAATCGATGGCGGTCAGGTTCTGTGTTCCGGCGTGGTCACGCCCTGGGGCACGCCACTTTTGGCCGAGGAATATTTCTTCTTCAACACCGCCGTATGGAACCACCCGAACCAGTATGACGCCGACGAAGACCCCGGCTATAAGGGTGGCAACGACATCACCTATATCAAGCCCAAGAACATGATGCAGTACCTTGGCCATATGGGAAATCCCTATCGCTATGGCTATCTGTTCGAGATCAACAATGCGGCCGGCAGCACCGACGATCTGGAGATGGTCAAACAATATGCCACCGGTCGGCTCAGCCATGAAACCGCCGCCATCATGCCCGATGGCCGCACCCTGTACATGAGCGATGACGACTCGGCCAAATATAACGACAAGGTCTATAACACCGCCTCGGGCGGGGTGTTGTTCAAATTTGTGGCCGACATCAAAGGCGATCTTTCGGCGGGCACGCTGTATGCCGCCAAATTATCCCAGGACGATACCGCCGATCCGCATAAGGCCGGGTTCGACGTGACTTGGGTGGAACTGGCGCATGGCACCAATGCCGAAATCGCCGACTGGATTGCCGAATACGACGATGTCACCACCGACGATTATGTCGATGGCCAGTCCAGCTATGTCTCCAACGATGAGATCATGGCCTGGGCCGAAGGCAAATCCGGCAGGGATATCAACGGCGACGGCACAGTTGGCTCTTACCCCGACGACCGCCCGGCGTTCCTTGAAAGCCGACGGGCGGCGGCGGCCCTTGGTGCGACCAATGAATGGGACAAGCTTGAAGGGGTGACGTCCATGGGCAACAATGTCTATGTCGGCGCTTCGGCGCTGTCCTGGACCATGGATAAATCCTGGGGCCAGCCCGACTGGGTAACCGGCGAGCGGGATGAAAGCGACGGCGGCCACATCGCGCTGAACAAGGAAGATTGCGGCGGCGTCTATAAGGCGACAACCGGCAATGATTACAACATCACCCGGCTGGATCCATATGTGATTGGCGTCACGCTCGAGGATGGCAGTTGCAACCTTGATCGTCCCGCCCACCCCGACAACATTCTGGCCATGCCGGACGGATCCTTGCTGATTGGTGAAGATGCGGGCTCAAAAAAGCACACGCTGGACATGCTCTGGCTGGTGAAAGATTAATACCAAACGCGGGCAGCGCCTCAGGTCAGAGGCGTTGCCCGATCACATTGCATGACCGCGCCATCACCGGCCCATGCATCGCCCATCATCGCATAGCCTTCAGGTTGGCGATCAGCATATCGCTCTTTTTGGCCATCTGTTCCTGCATTTTATGGGCCAGATCGGCCTCCGGGCCGCAGCAGATGACAGCCGTATCCTTCATCTCACGGTGGGTTCGGGACGACGCGTCAAGCATCGCCCGCCGGACGATGTCCAGGATCGCGTCGCGCTCGGATGCCGGAAGATCGTCGGCAAGGGCTGTATCCAACTCTTGCGCCACACGATCCGAAAGTTTCTCAAGGTTCATCTGCTCTTCTCCGTTTCTGGGCTGCTCCACAATCTGAATGCCGGCCAAGTGCAGGGGCGGCAGGTCGTTGATAGCCGTTCATAGCCTGCGCACTGACATTCCCAATGGCATGGCCTGAAGGCAAGGTTAGCCGCACCAACAACGTTGTGGCAATGCGATACTTGGCTTTTCACGACGACACGGAACCGGCCCCGATCAAACTCCCGGACACACACCCAGCCTCAAACCGCCCGGATTTACCTCAAACCCTATGCACAATTCCAACCACCTGCATTGACACTGTAACCGTTCCTTAGCGCGCATATGTCAACCTGTCCCCGGGTTTGGACCACATGCAAAGGGGGTACATCATGCATATTGGGACTCAGAACTTCGGAATACAGAACCACGCCGCTCAGCAGGCGACTCTGCGGGCCACACAGGCGCAGAACCACGAACACTCCGGATCATCGGGCAGGGGCGAACGTCTGGTTGCGCGTCACGACGCCGACAATGACGGCAAGCTGAGCACGGCCGAACTGCAAGACACCCGGTTTGGCAAAAAGATCAGCGTCGACCGCTTTGCCCAACTGGACCGCAATGACGACGGCCAGCTTGAGGCGGGTGAACTTAATCGCCGGGGTCGGCATCACGATCACGCTCACGACCATCACAAGATCCGCACCCATGACGGGCCCAGCAATATCGGGCCAAGCCACACAGAACAGGCATTGGTGGCAAAATTCGCTGACCTTCTGGCCGCCCCGGCAGACCCCGCCGATCAGGGTGATCTGGGCGACGACATTGCCAAGGCGCTCCTGGCCCGGCTCGACAAGGACGACAGCGGCGGGTTGAACTCAGAAGAGATCGCCGGCTCCAAACTGGCGGAAAAGATCGGGTCCGGATTTTACGAGTTGGATGGCGACAAAAATGGCGCGCTGGATACCGCCGAACTAAGCGCCTTTATCACCAGCCAGTTCCTTGGTGCAGATCAGAGTGACAAGGACACGGGCGTGACTCCGGTCTCCGCTCTGGCCGCTGACACCGTCGTCGCGCAAGAGGCAGAGATAGTCGCAGAGGTTGCCCCGGCAGAAGACGCACCAGCCGCCAGCCAACCACCACAAAGCAGCTATGCCGACAGCCTGCGCGCCTCGTTCGAGGTCGCACTTGAGGTCTTGCAAAAAGGCAACGAGCAACAGCAAGCGGCCCTGAGCGTGGTGCGCACGCTTTACGCAGAGGCGAATAAAGCCTTTGGTTAGGGTCTATTCCAGCAACCTCGCCAGATACCTGCCATAAGAATTCTTGGCAAACATCGCGGCGCGGGCGGCCAGTTGGTCGGCACTAATCCAGCCTTGGCCATAAGCGATCTCTTCCGGGCACCCCGCCTGCAGGCCCTGGCGCTGCTCAAGGGTGCGGACAAAATTGCCCGCATCCAGCAGGCTGGCGTGGGTGCCCGTATCCAGCCAGGCAAAGCCGCGCCCCATGGTTTCGACCCGCAATTGGCCATCGTTCAGATACAGACCCAATAGCGAGGTAATCTCAAGCTCTCCGCGCGGCGACGGGATGACCTCCCGCGCCCTTTCAGGTGCGCTGCCATCCAGAAAATAAAGCCCGGTCACGGCGTAATTTGACGGTGGTTTCTCAGGCTTTTCGATGATCTGACGCACCCGGCCTTCACCATCAAAGTCCACCACACCATAGCGTTCCGGATCGGCCACATGATAGCCAAACACCGTGCCACCCGTGGTTTGGCGACCCGCTTGCTCTAGCAATTCCGGCAACCCGTGACCAAAGAAGATATTATCGCCCAGCACCATCGCACTGGCCGCACTGCCCCCATCGTCCTCGGCCAGGAAATCCTCGGCCAGAATATAGGCCTGCGCCAACCCGTCAGGGCTGGGCTGTTCGATATAGCTCAGGGAAACACCCCAGGCCGAGCCATCACCCAATGTGCGCTGAAACTGCACCATGTCCTGCGGCGTGGTGATAATGGCAATCTCGCGAATACCACTCAGCATCAGCACCGACAGCGGGTAATAGATCATTGGCTTGTCATAGATCGGCAACAGCTGTTTCGACACACCAATGGTGATCGGATAAAGCCGCGTACCACTGCCCCCGGCCAGAATAATGCCTTTGCGTTTACTCATCTTGCGCCTCTTTCAGGATTTCCGCCAGTATTTCAGTCAGGCCAGCCTTCCATTCCGGGCGTTTAATCCCAAAAGACGCCTCAAGTGTGGCGCAATCCAGCCTTGAATTCAGCGGGCGGGCGGCAGGCGTCGGATAGTCCGCGCTTGGAATATCCCGCACCTCGCAGGATATTCCGGCCTGCCGGAAAATCTCGCGGGCAAAATCCGCCCAACTCACATCCGGTGCCCCGGAGAAATGATAAATCCCATGCTTTTCAGGCTCTAATAAAAGGCTTTCGACCATGTTGATGCACGCC
>DAOUQS010000078.1 GCA_030625465.1 Amylibacter sp.
GCGTTAAAACTGAAAGAAATCAGTTATATACATGCCGAAGGCTATGCCAGCGGTGAATTAAAGCACGGCCCCATCGCACTGGTCGACGAACATATGCCCGTGATTGTTCTGGCACCAAAAGATGATTTATTCGACAAAACCGTCAGTAACATGCAAGAGGTCATGGCGCGTGGTGGGAAAGTGCTGTTGGTCACCGACCAGAAAGGTGCGGACATTGCCAGCGACGGAGTTTGGAAGACCATCATCATGCCCCCTGTCCACAATATGTTCGCCCCGATCCTGTATGCTATTCCAGCCCAGCTGATCGCTTATTATACCGCCGTTCGCAAAGGCACCGATGTAGACCAGCCGCGCAATCTGGCCAAGTCTGTGACAGTCGAATGACCACGCCGCAATCGGCATTAGCCGCACTTCAGGCCCAGGCAGACCCGCAAAAAGCCGATGAAATGACCCGCCAGCACAAGGTTGAGCGCCCGTATCTGGGTGTCAGCAATCCGCAGATCGACGCACTATACAAAGGCTGGCGTCTGGACACGGATACAGGACAACGCGTTGCGATAGCCGCATATCTTTGGGACAGCAATATCCACGAAGCGCGCATTGCCGCGGCAAAACTGCTGACGCAGGCGCGAATCAATCCCGATGCGGCGGTCTGGGATGAAATCCAGCGCTGGGTTCCCGATTTTGATGCCACGGCGATTGCGGACCACGCCTGTTCCGCAGGCGGACGCAGACTGACCGCCGATCCGGCACGGCTGGATGCGGTTGAAGAATGGGTCACGCACGAAAATATGTGGGTGCGCCGTGCGGCCCTTGTCATGACCCTGCCCTGGACCAAGCTAAACCACCCAACCGATAGTGACATGGCCGCAAGGGAGCGTGTTCTGGGCTGGGCTGCTATTTACGTCGACGACCCTGAATGGTTCATTCAAAATGCCGTTGTCGGGTGGCTGCGCAGCCTGTCCAAACATGATTTACCGCGTGTGCAGACATTCGTGGCACAGCATGGCGCGCAAATGAAACCTTTCGCATATAAAGAGGTGTCGAAATACATTTGAAGGTTAACGGATGAATACCCGCAGTTCGGCCAGATCAACGATCGGAATACCCAGAACCTGCATTGCGGCCACGGAAATCCGGGAACCACTTCCCGCGACAGCCCCGCTCGGGATAAGGCGCAGGTTGATCGAGGTTCCGTTTTCCAGGTAGGTTACCCGACCTTCAACTTTGCTTTCGACCAACGGTGTTTCCAGCCAGAAACCATCCTGCCCAAGCAAGCCCAGCGACGCAATGGTCGTGCCCAGATCGCGTTCAGGACGCGCAACCGGTTTGGCCACCGCCTGTTGCAGCTCGGCCTCTGAAACTGCCGCTGCCGCCGCAACGGTTATATGGCCCAGATTTTGCGGCTTTTCTTGCTGATCGGCACGCATCTTGGGTGTGATGGCATCATCGGCCTGTGTGCCCTTGCCCGGGCGTAACAAACCAGGAAAACTTCCATTAAGCCCGCAAGCGGATAATAAAACCGCAATGACGATTATCATGCCGGTCACTTTTATCATTGAACTGTTCATTTGCCGCTCTTGTTTTCCACAAGCATAGTGATTGTCCGCTATTCATTCAACAAACTGTTTTCTTTTGACTTGCGAAGCATGAATTAGAAGCCTAGTTTCACGCCCATGATGAACACACCCCAACTTATCGACCCGTATGAGCGTAATATTAACTATTTACGCGTCTCTGTGACAGACCGCTGCGATTTTCGCTGTGTTTACTGCATGTCCGAAAACATGAGCTTCTTGCCAAAAAAAGAGCTGCTGACACTGGAAGAGCTTGACCGCTTGTGTTCGATTTTCATCTCGCAAGGTATTCGCAAACTGCGTATCACCGGTGGTGAGCCACTTGTGCGCCGCGACATCATGGATTTTTTCAAAAGCATGTCACGCCATCTGGGCGACCGTCTGGACGAAATAACCGTGACGACCAACGGATCACAACTAACCCGTTTTGCCGATGATCTGGCACGTTTTGGCATGAAGCGCGTGAATATTTCACTTGATACCCTCGACGCCCAGAAATTCAAAGACATTACCCGCTGGGGACACTTGTCCAAAGTTCTGGACGGGATCGATGCCGCCCAACAGGCTGGTCTGCGTGTTAAAATCAACATGGTTGCCTTGAAGGGCACCAATGAAGATGAGCTGGAAGACGTCATCAGATGGTGCGCCAGCAAGGATATGGATATCACCTTTATTGAAGTTATGCCCATGGGTGACATGGGCGAAGAAGATCGCCTTGATCAATATTGGGCCCTGTCAGACCTACGTAAACGCATTGAAAAGACTTGGGAATTAACCGATACACCGGAAAATACCGGCGGCCCGGCACGCTATGTGCGGGTAAATGAAACCGGTCAGAAAATCGGTTTTATCACCCCGATGACCCATAATTTCTGCGAAAGCTGTAATCGTGTACGTCTGACCTGTACCGGGCAGTTATTCCAGTGTCTTGGGCAAGAGAAAGAGACCGATTTACGCAAATCATTGCGCGATAATCTTGATGATAATGCGCCGGTGATTGCCGCCATTCGTGCCGCAATTGCATTGAAACCCAAAGGTCACGATTTTTCCTATGACCGCAAAACCGTTGCCGGCGAAATGACCCGTCATATGAGCCATACCGGCGGTTAAAACGCCTGCTAAAATTCCTGCGCGTCAGCGCGCAGCAATCTGGCGCGTGTGGCGGGAATTGCCGCAATATCAAGACCGGTAAAAACATGCAGCGTGTCCAGTTGCTTGTCCACGACCGCGTGATCAGACACCCGTCCACCCATGGAAAGATATGTCCGCAACAGTGGCGGCATATTTTGATTCGCAGCTTTCAAAACCGGTTTATAGTTCTTTAACTGATCTGCAAATTCAATGACTTCACTTGATTTCAGCTGGGGTTTCCAATGATCGGGTGCCAGATAGCGTTCTTTTAAAAGCGCAAACGCATCCGTGTATTTTGCCTGATCGGTTCCCACAAAGGACGTACAGCCAAACAGGAATGCGATATTATGCGCATCCACATAACGCGTCAGGAAGGCCCATGCGACACGCAGCAGGCATTGATCCAGAACACCCTTTTTTATGCAGAACCGCCCGATTTCCAGCATCGGTAAATCATAGGCTTCCAGCCGTTGCAGATCATAGAACTGCGCAGAATAGCTTTGATCCAGATTATGTCTTTCATCGAACTGTTTGAACCGGAAACACGCGTGAAGCTCACCTGATTTGCGTTGTTCGATCAAGACATGCCTGTAATGGGTATCGAATGCGTCGATATCTATCATGCCATTTGCAACATTACCGCCAAACTGGCTGGCGCGCATTGTCTGCGCCAGACGCACATCACTATCGGTTTTTGCAACTCTTACCGCATATTTACTTGTCTGATACACTGACGCCCCGTTATCATAATTATGATATGCCCTTTCCTTCTGCTAATACATATATTGAAAGACCGCAAATTTAACTTCGCGTAAGGTAGGCTATGGCAGAAAAAATCACCAAATCGGATCAGGAATGGCGCGACCAGCTTAGTTCTCTGGCATATAAAGTCACCCGCAAGCATGGAACCGAACGTGCCTTCAGTAATGATGATTTTCCGCAACAAGATGGCGTATTTACCTGTATCTGCTGTAATGCCGCTTTGTTTGAAACATCGGCAAAATTTGATTCGGGCACCGGCTGGCCTTCGTTCTATCAACCGATCTGTGACGCCGCGGTTACGGAACATGCCGACAACGGTTTTTTCACGCGCCGAACCGAGGTCTTATGCGCGCGTTGCGACGCACATCTAGGCCATGTCTTTCCGGACGGGCCACAGCCCACAGGATTACGTTATTGCATGAACGGGGTTGCTATGAAGTTTTCGGGAACCGAAACAAACTAGCTGCCACCACCAATCGCCTGGTTCAGATCAAGATTGCCGATATTGCCAAGGATTTGACTTAAAGCACTTGGCCCTTTGACCGGCAGATCGGTCACGCGACGGTTAAGCGTAACAACACGGCCATCCTCCAGACCGAAACGCTCGATGTTTTCCACGATGCCAGACTTGTTGAACGATATTGTGACCAGTTCACGTTCCACGGTTTTCGGGGTCTTATAGGTTTTATGTTCCACTTTCGAGGATACATAATACCAGTTGCCGTCTTCCAGAACGCCGAAGCTGGACGGCTTGCCGATGACCTCTTCCACGGTTTCACGGGTATCGGCCCCGACGATCACATTGGCCAATTCCTCTTCTGACGGCGCATAGCCGTGGAATTTATATGTCGCAGAGCAAGCCGCAAGAACAAGGGCGCATATAATAATTGTTAGTGTATTCTTTGCTGTTGCCGAAAAACGGTTCATCGGGGCGCCTTTATATTCTTATTCATTCTTATTCACTCTTGTTCACATAACCTGACCATGCTCTACAATCAAATACCTTGTTACAAATCGCAACGCTAAAATCAGAATTACAGATGCAGACCACACAAATTATCCATCCCATACGCCTGGGAGACGTTCCAAAATCAAAAGGTATATCTTTTGATGTCAACTTTTCAGGCACTGAATTAATCGCTATTGCCGATGTTTTATCGGCAATAACCGTTAAAAAGATGCGTATTCAGGGGAAAATCAGCCCGTCCGGTAAAAAAGACTGGGTTTTGCAGGCAAAGGTCGGGGCGACCGTGGTGCAGACCTGCGTTATCACGCTAAATCCTGTCCAAACCCGCGTTGATACCCCCGTTACCCGCAAATATGTCACAGACTATGTGGTTAATCCCGACGAAAGCGTGACAGAAATGACAACAGACGAATCTATTGAGCCTTTGGTGGCAGAAATAGATATTGCGGAAATTGCGATAGAAGCGGTGGCTTTGGCCTTGCCAGACTACCCGAAATCACATGATGCACAGCTTGAAACCGCTGTTTTTACCGAAGCTGGCGTCACACCAATGACCGATGAAGACACGAAACCATTTGCGTCATTGGCCAGTTTAAAGGATAAGTTATCCAAAGAAGACAAATAAGGTGAAAAAAGACCTTGCAGAGTTCGCATTTCTTTGTATTTTCGCGGCTCTTAGACAAGGGCGATTTTTATGGTCTGGCTATGTTCGTTTTTAGCCATTCAAAAACGCTGCAATAGGGGCGCTCCCCCGCAATATATTTGAGGTTGAGACATGGCTGTCCCAAAAAGTAAAATCACCCGCTCACGCCGCGGCCAACGTCGTTCACACGATGCCCTGACTGCTGGCAATCCAAATGAATGCGCAAACTGTGGCGAGCTGAAACGCACCCACCATGTTTGCCCTGCTTGTGGTCACTACGCTGACCGCGAAGTTGTCTCTGTGGTCGACGATATCGATCTAGACGACGACGCAGCATAGAAATGTAGTTGGGCTGATTGCCGATGTCAGTAGACAAAAAACCAGTCAGCCTTATTACCATTGAACCTAAAGTTCTATCGATCGACGCCATGGGCGGCGATCTTGGCGCTGCTGTTGTTGTCGCCGGCATGAATATCTTTTTCAAGCAAAATCAAGATGTTAAGTTCATAGTTCATGGCGACGGTGCCGAACTGGAACAGCTTCTGTCAAAATACCCTGACCTGCCTAAACATTGCGAGGTTCGCCATTGTGACGAAGTTGTCGGGATGACGGACAAACCCAGCCATGTAATGCGCCACGGTAAAAATACCAGCATGTGGAGTTGCATAGACGCGGTACGCAACAAGCAGGCCGAGGTTGCAGTTTCTTGCGGAAACACCGGTGCGCTAATGGCCGTCTCGATGATCCGCCTGCGCAAGGCACCCGGTGTGAACCGGCCTGCCATTGCCATTCTGTGGCCTTCGGAAAACCCGCAAGGCCACAATGTGATGCTGGATGTCGGGGCCGATATACGCGCCGAAGCCTCTGATCTTTTGCAATACGCTTTGATGGGTGCGTCATACGCCCGGAACGGATTGAACGTGAAACGCCCAAGAATCGGTCTGCTGAATGTGGGCACCGAGGACCATAAAGGGCGGATCGAGCTGCAAGAAGCCAACGAACGCATCACCGAACAGGCGGAAAATGCAAATTTCGAATTTGTTGGATTCGTTGAAGGCGGCGATATTCCGTCCGACAGGGTCGATGTGATTGTCACAGATGGGTTCACCGGCAATGTGGCGCTGAAAACCGCCGAGGGCACGGCGACCTTTATGCGCGAATTGCTGCGCGATGCCTTTAAACAAACCCCGTTTTCCATGTTCGGCGCAATGCTGGCATATGGCGCTCTGCGCCGGTTAAGCATGCGCATTGACCCGCGTCGGTCAAATGGCGGTGTTTTTCTTGGTTTGAACGGAACGGTCGTTAAATCCCACGGCGGGGCCGATGCAAGCGGCATCGCATCAGCAATAGATCTGGCCTATCAGCTGGCCAAAAACGGCTTTACCGCAAAGTTGGCGGCGCGTGTTGCCAATGGCTCCGGCATCGGCAATGATAACAATATAAAAGACTAAAAAGGCAACCACATGAGCGTGATCCGAGCAGTTCCTATCGGCGTTGGCCACTACCTACCGAAACGCGTTGTCGAAAATGCCGAATTTGCAAAATGGCTTGATACCGATGACGAATGGATCCAGGCCCGTACGGGCATCCAGCGACGCCATTTCGCCGCCGACGGGGAACTAACCTCCGATCTGGCCTATGAGGCGGCATGTGACGCGCTAAAAGACGCGGGCATCACCGCCACCGATATAGACGCCATCGTTCTGGCAACATCAACCCCGGACCAGACATTCCCGTCCACCGCAACAAAGTTGCAGGCAAAACTTGGCATGAATAGCGGCTTTGCCTTTGATCTACAGGCGGTTTGCGCCGGTTTTGCTTATGCCATGACCATGGCAAACTCCTTAATCGTTGCGGGACAGGCCAAACGTATTCTTGTGATCGGCGCCGAAACATTTTCCCGCATTATGGACTGGCAAGACAGAACAACATGCGTTTTGTTCGGTGACGGCGCAGGTGCCGTAATACTGGAAGCCCAAACTGGCGACGGCACATCAGATGATCGTGGCATCTTGTCATGTGATCTGAATTCTGACGGCCGCTATAACGACATTTTATATGTGGACGGCGGCGTCTCCTCGACGCAAACCACAGGTGTTTTGAAAATGCAGGGCCGTGAAGTGTTCAAACACGCGGTGACAAAGCTGGCGTCATCCGGCGAAACCGCTTTGGAAAAAGCGGGCTTGACAGCCGACGATATCACTTGGGTTATTCCGCATCAGGCCAACTTGCGGATCATCAAAAATACCGCGCAAAAGATAGGCATTTCAATGGATCGCATTGTGGTAACGGTGCAAGATCACGGCAATACATCCGCCGCATCGATTCCCCTAGCCCTGTCCGTGGCCAACAAAAAGGGGCAAATAAAACGCAACGACCTGCTTTTAACCGAAGCAATTGGTGGTGGATTGGCCTGGGGGGCCATTGTTTTGCGCTGGTAACGGCCTAAACGCGAAATATTACACGTAACATATTGACTCGCATTCCCGATTTTATCTAATCTTTTCAGGATCAGGGGAGATTTTCAATATGAGCGACAAGACTTTAACCAGAATGGACTTAGGCGAAGCAGTTTTCCGCGAGGTCGGTTTGTCCCGAAACGAATCATCAGACCTGGTTGAATCAGTTCTGGCGCATGTATCAGACGCTTTGGTCAGTGGCGAAAATGTAAAGGTTTCATCATTTGGCACATTCAGCCTGCGGGATAAAAAAGCCCGTATCGGCCGTAATCCTAAAACCGGACAAGAAGTGCCGATCACACCACGCCGCGTTTTGACGTTCCGGCCATCACATCTGATGAAAGAACGTATATCGGTCGGCAATAAAAGCTAAATAGGGTTATTTTATGAACAAGTCACCTGATGCATTTCGCACAATTTCCGAGGTTGCCGAGTGGCTGGACACCCCTGCCCATGTGTTTCGCTTTTGGGAAAGCCGGTTTTCGCAGATAAAACCGGTTAAACGCGCGGGCGGCAGACGTTATTACCGCCCCACCGACATGCTTTTGCTGGGTGGCATCAAGAAATTGCTGCATGACGGCGGCATGACAATCAAAGGCGTTCAGAAAATATTGCGCGAAAAGGGTGTGAAACACGTCCAGTCCCTGTCGCAGCC
>DAOUQS010000012.1 GCA_030625465.1 Amylibacter sp.
GCAGGCCGGTACCTTGGCTAAAGGGGCAACCGCCTATGTCACGTTAGAGCCATGCGCCCATACCGGAAAAACATCACCCTGTGCCGATGCTTTGATCGTTGCGGGGATTGCCCGTGTTGTAGCTGCCACAGGCGACCCCGATCCACGTGTTGCGGGCAAGGGTCTGGACCGGCTTCGCGCCGCCGGCATTGAAGTACGGCTGGGCGTTCTGGAAGCACAGGCGCAACGCGACAACATCGGGTTCTTGACCCGCATCACGAAAAACCGCCCAATGGTAACATTGAAACTCGCCAGTAGTCTGGACGGAAAAATCGCCACCAGAACCGGCGAAAGCCAGTGGATTACCGGTGATGCATCACGTGCCTATGTGCATTTTCTGCGTGCCACCCATGACGCCGTTATGGTCGGCAGCGGCACCAGTCTGGCCGACGATCCCAGCCTGACGGTACGCTTGAACGGTCTGGAAAACCGCCGCCCTGTGCGGATTATTCTGGATCGCAATCTTGCAACCCCGGTCGACAGTCAACTAGGGCGCACCGCACAAAATGTATCGGTCTGGATGTGCCACGGCCCAAGCGCGAACAGCGAAGGCTGGCGCAAGACAGGGGCCAAGTTGATTGAATGCCCAAGCGACCAAAACAGCTTGACCTTAAGTGATCTGCTTGCAAAAATTGCCGACGCAGGCATTACCCGCATATTCTGCGAAGGCGGCGGCAAGCTGGCGGCATCCCTTATCCGTGAAGGTTTTGTCGATCGTCTGGTCACCATGACGGCAGGGGTTGCAATCGGTGCGGACGGCACGCCAAATCTGGGCGCATTGGGCGTTACAACACTGGCCGAGGCACCAAAATTCACGCTGGTTTCCCAAAAGCTTATTGGCGCCGATATAATGGCCGAATGGCAACCCGCCTAGCGCCACAGGTGGGCGTAACTGGCAAATAATCCCTGTAATTTCGCAAGAATACGCACCATCGCACCGGTTTTTACCTGCATCTGGCCGCGCTCATAGCGTTCCAGAATAACCTCGACAGGACAGGGATCACCTGACATCGGATCCCAGTAACGCGGGTAGTCAATCAGGCAGGCGTGAACCAGTGCCTCTATATCAGGGTGGGCTTTGCGGCGGCTGATGTCGCGCCTTTTATCATCGGTCAGCCCCCAACCGCTGTAAAACGGGCTGCCATAACAGGTCACCGATTTACCGCGCAACAAAGCTTCGAAACCTGCCAGCGAAGTAATGGTGGCGACATGGTCGACCTGATCCAGCAGATCCGCCATATTGCTGTCCGCCGCGACAATATCAGCGTAGTTCAGCGCTTGTTTTATATCCACGGCCCCTGCCCGCAAGCCTGCCTCTACATCCGGATGCGGTTTGAAAACGATATAGGCGGAGGGGAAATTATTGCGCACGGCACGCAGTAAACCAAGGTTGGTTTTGATCTGCCCCGCCCCTTTCAGGATTGATGCATCATCTTCCACCTGCCCCGGCACCAAAATAATTTGCTGCCCGGCAAAGGCAGGTAGCTTTATGGATGCCGCACCCACATTATATTTGGTCATTTTCAATGCAACAATGCGTTTTCGAATAGCGCGCGCGCGCGCGCGATCAATGTCCGACAAGCCCGCAGTTTGATTGATAATCCGTTCCAGCTGGCTGGGGCGGGTCGGGTCATAGTAAATGCCACTGTCGTCAAACGCCAAAGAGGTGGGTGCAACCAGTTGCGCGCCCAAACCGGCAGAGCGCAAAAAGCCGTCCTCGACACGGATCAAGGGGACTTCCCATAATGCACAATCTTTTGCCAGTTCTTCGGTTTCACGCCCGGCCCAAACCAGAACGCGGCCCTCTTCTATGCTGGCCGCTTCAACCGCTTTAATTGCGTCGTCATAGAATAATGGTGCACCGCGCCCGCAAGACAAAAACCGGCTTAAAAATCCGCGTTTCCATAAGCGCATGCCCAGACAAACTGCCGTGAATTCATTGTCACGGTGTTGCCGTGCGTGTGCGTGTAAAATATCGGCGGCGGTCAAAAAACCCGCAGCACGATCAAAATACGGGTCATACCATTTTGAATATTGTAAGTGTGTTGCCCAGAAAACCTGTGCGGGTGACAGGGTCATCCCACGGTCACAGTCAGGGTTGCGGTCATCCGACAATCCCAATCCAGCATAGAAAGGTTGGCCGAAAACGATCGGCCTGTGCCCCGCAAATATCGCTTCCAGACCCATCTGCGAGGTAACACAGTATACTTTGGACGCCTGTTCAAACAGATCCGCAGGTGCCAGCTTTCCGGTGACAAGACCAACCTGCCCATCACAATCATATTGCGAAAAATAGCCGTTCCGCTGGCCTCCCATTGTTTCGGGGTGGGTTTTGATCAGTATTTTTCTATCCGGATTTTCGGCTTTTGCCGATGCCAGCATTTGCGCAAAACTTGCCGCATTCGCCCCGCCCATTAAGACCGAGGCATCGTCGATGGTCTGATCCACAACCAACACAAAATTATCGGGAAGATCGGAAACAGAATGCGTGAAATCATTGTACTTTGACAGCTTCAAACCCACCATATGGTTCATCTGGTTTTCTGCCAGTTTCAGTTCTTCACCTGTCAGTTTGGCGGCCTGTTTCAGCAACGCATCCAGCTGGCTTGGGCGTGTGGTATCGAAATAAACCCCGATATCATCGACAACCAGCCCCATAGGTGCCGCACCTTGGCGGCCTGTCAGAACCGAGCGCAAAAACGCATCCTCGACAGTGACAAGCGGGCGTTTGAAAAGGTCTGCAACAAAGGCACCGCGTTTTGCAACCGGCTTGCGGCCCCAGACCGCGACCTTGTCGGTCTGGCGCAAAGGCAATCCTGTCCTTATTCCACAGTCATATACCTGTAAAATCTGGCGTATCCGGCGTTGGAATAAAAAGCCAAGGCTGTAGACAAACAGGCGCGGCCGGTTGTGATCTGGGGGCGCGCCTGTGGGTTTTGTCATGTGTCACCAACTGTTTCGTTAGTTAAGAGCCACTTAAACTTGATAACGACGCCGCAGCACCGATTGATCCGGTCATAACAGACAGTGTTTTGATCCACTGAACATAAGGGGCTTCGGTTACATAGATTGTATCGCCATCACGGACTTGGAAATCCCGACCCAAAAAGATGCCGTTCGGGTCAGTCAGATCCAGCACATAGGCGATCCGTTTGGATGTTACAAAATCATCGCGGCCCAACACACGGTTGGCATATTCCGCAGGTTCGTCGCGAAAAATGAACACTCCGGTCGGGTCGGCCAAATTGGTGTTAAGTCCGCCCATAAATGCAATCGCTTCAATCGCGGATATTTCGGGTGCGGGAAACTCGACCAATGACTGGGATCCTGTCGCGCCCAAAGCGGTGAAACGGCGGGTGTCCTGTTTTATCAAAATACGATCACCCGGACGCAGGGCAATATCCTGCTTGTTGCTGGCATAAAGATCGACAAGCCAAACCGTACCTTTATGTGAGCCACGGATAACCGTCACACGGGTGTTTTCCGGTTCAGTTGTGACACCGCCCGCTTTTGCGATCATTGATGACAATGTCGCGGTTGATGCTTCAATCGGGTACACGCCTTGCGCCGAAGATCCCACGATTGAAATCGTCGAGCCATCACCGGGCAGCCTGCGCACAATCACTTGTGGGTCCGGTGTTTGTGTGTCCAGTTTTTGTGTAATAATATCGCGTAATGCTTCGGGTGTATTACCAGACGCCTTGATGCGTCCCGCATAAGGCACAAATATAAACCCTGATTGATCAACCTGAAGTTCGGTTAAGCCTGATGGTACACCTGCGACGCCCAACAAGCCCTCTTCTACGTTTTCGTATACCGTAAGGGATAATATATCGCCTGCGCGGATTGTATCTGCGCCAATGCGACCGGCATTTTGAAAGCCGGTGTCAAAACCGACAGCGGGTGCCTGTTTGGTGGCCACAACGACCCTGTCATTGACGGATATAATAAAAGCGTTGCCATCTTCCTGGACACTGCCGGAAAAGATCTCGCTTTTTTTCGGTCCAGAGCGCGGCAAAGAACAGGCCGCAACTGAGAATACCATTATGAACAGGGCCAGATTTCCGACCCATGATGTAGTGCGACGTGACATGTAATCTGCCCTTTTCGTCAAAACTGCCTCGATTTCCTATGAATCTAGTCAACTCTGCTTGCTATTGCTAGCATTTGTTTACTTTATACTTTTCCCAGTACCGACTGTTGCACAGGGGCCGCGCTTGTTTGTTTCAATATTTTGTATGTACTTTGCTTATTCAGCACCAAATCCACAACCTGTAGTAGTAATCGGCGCCGACTGCCCCGCGAATAAAATCCACCGGGAACTTGTGATGTTGCCAAAAGATACTGCCGGTAATCACGATATGCGGCTAAATCCGGCTTTTTCGGGTTGGCAAAGAATGCGCCCAAATCCTGATCCGAGGTGAATTCCGGCTTTTCATAAACACTAGCCCCCATCGCCTTTAACGGCAAACCGCGCCAAAGTGCCTGTTGTGCCGCCGTGGAATTGATCGTCACAACACTTGATGCGAAATCCAGCACATGTGCCAGCTTGCCGCCCCTGATATAGTGGATGCGCCCGACCACATTAAACTCTTTGGCCAGATCGTTGGCAACACGCGCCAAAGGCTTTCGCTCATCCTCCAGGGGATGCGCCTTAAAGACCAGATGATGGTGTATTGGCGCATATTTGGCAAAGCTTTCAACGCATTCGCGCATAAACGCATCCATGCCGGTGTAGTGGCTGTAACGCCTGATGGACGCATCATGGCTAAGTTGCAAAACCCCAAGATGGTAGCTGACACCGCTTGCGATCAACCGCCGCGTTCCCAGCCAGCGTTGAAACGCGTGGGGTATGCGGTTCAGCAACTTCCTGAAATGCAACCAGAACTCACTGCGTACCGAATTATCCCTGTGCGGGACATAATTGGGGTAATTGCGGTTTCGAAACATCACGTGCCAATGATAAATAGCACCCAAAAGAATGTGCTGACGCATATCACCCCATGTGGCCGGCGCAGACAGGTGTTCAACAACTACATCCTTAAGGTCGGCGCGCATCTGTTTAACCGACATATCCACCAGACAGGAGCTGCCGTTGATACCGTCACGCTCATAGGTCGCCCAATAGGGGCGCAGGTATCCCTCTTCCAGATAATGCAGGGTTATGCCGCATTTCTTGGCATGTTTAATCGCCGCGATATGAACCGGACGGTTATCGCCGTAGACAACAAGGTCGGTATAGCCCTGCTTCAGGGTTTGATGCACAAATTCAGGCCACGCGTCGCATGTATCGGTGAAATCCGACCGGGTCGCGCGGTTGCGCCAAAAGAAACGGTCGCCGGCATTGAAGCATATTTTATGCACCTGAACCCCGCGCGCCATAAGCCGTTTTGCAAAAAGGTACTGGAACGGACCATGCGGGCCCTGTAAAAACAAGAACTTCCGTGGAAAAGCGTCTGTTTTAGTCATAATATTCCAAATTGTTCAGTGTGACCGGTCAACAGGCCCTGAAACGATATCACATTTATCCAAAGCGAAAATCAAGGTCATATATTTGGCCCGACTTGTAATAACCTGTTGGTATTTTCCTTAATATAAAGTTACCATGACACGGATTTCATCACCTAAAAGGTCTGTACCATGCGTTCGCTTATAGCAATAATATTGATAACTTTTGCAAATATCACAGTCGCGCAAGGCATTGATACCAATGAAGGCTATTATTACCCGAAAGTAACCAGCCAAGAGGCTTTTAACCGCGTTTTGCTGACATCGCCCAAGGCCGACAAGGATGTGCGCACCGGTTTTGCCACATCGATAACGCTGGCGCAGCTTGCAGCACCCGAAAGCCCGCGATATGTGATTTTTGCCAAGGGCGGTGACGCGGAAAAGCTGGTTATCATTGCTTTGGATGATCAGGTTTTCTTGACATTGTACCGCGCGCGCGCCGTGCTGGCACAGCTGACATCCAACCTGCGCGGCAATAATTTTCTGGGCAAGCAGGATTTAAAGGATGAGGGCACCTTTTATGATCTGCTGCAATTGATGCAATTCAAAACGCTGGTGATCTCGGACGGGGCTACATGGGCGCACAGGGTTACGTTTGCCCCCGAATAGGCGTTGCATAATAAATTACATCCATTTGACTCCGTTACACCTTGTCGTTAACGAAATGTCAGATAAAACCCATGTATCGCAGGCGTAAGGATAGGCTATGTTCACCGGGATAATTACAGATATCGGGACCGTTTCCAATTTGGAACAACACGGCGATTTGCGGGTGCGGATCAATACGCGCTACGACCATAACGGTATTGATATTGGTGCCTCGATTGCGTGTAGCGGCGTATGTCTGACTGTTATCGAAAAGGGTGTGGCCAATACACAGAACTGGTTCGATGTAGAGGTTTCCGCCGAAACCATATCGAAAACAAATATCGGGGCGAAATGGCAAGCGGGCGCACAGGTTAATCTGGAACGCCCCTTGAAAGTCGGGGACGAATTGGGCGGCCATATCGTATCGGGACATGTGGACGGGGTGGCAACGGTCACGTCGATCACGGATGAAGGTGACAGTACCCGCGTCACACTTGAAGCCCCGATGCCATTGGCCAAATTCATCGCGACCAAAGGGTCGGTGGCCCTTAACGGCACCTCGTTGACCGTCAATAATGTGGATGGTGCCAGCTTTGACGTGAATGTCATTCCGCACACCAAATCCGAAACCACATGGGGTGATCTGGCCATTGGCGACCCGATCAACTTGGAAATAGACACATTGGCGCGCTATGTGGCGCGGCTGAATGAAATGCAGGACTGCTAAATGACGACGATTATTTCCCCGATTGAAGACATAATAGATGACGCGCGCAACGGGCGGATGTTCATCCTTGTGGATCACGAAGACCGCGAAAACGAAGGCGATCTGGTGATCCCCGCGCAAATGGCCACACCCGAAGCGGTAAATTTCATGGCCACACACGGGCGCGGCCTGATCTGTCTGACGCTGACCGGTGAACAGATTGACCGCCTTGATGTACCCATGATGGCCACATCCAATTCATCGCGCCATGAAACCCCGTTTACCGTTTCAATCGAGGCGCGCGAAGGTGTGACAACCGGCATTTCCGCCCATGACCGCGCCCACACGGTTTCGGTCGCGATCAACCCGCAGGTGCGAACCGATGATATTGCCACGCCCGGCCATGTGTTTCCGCTGCGCGCCCGCGAAGGTGGCGTTCTGGTGCGCGCCGGTCATACCGAGGCCGCCGTGGATGTTGCCCGTTTGGCGGGACTGAACCCGTCGGGCGTGATTTGCGAGATTATGAACGAAGACGGCACTATGGCCCGCCTGCCCGATCTGATCGCGTTTGCCAAAAAGCACACCTTGAAAATCGGCACAATTTCCGATCTGATTGCCTACCGTTTGCGTTATGACAATCTGGTACGTGAAACAGATAGCGGTGTTGTCACATCCCAATATGGCGGTGACTGGCAATTGCGCGTTTTCACAGACCAGACCGAAGGCACCGAGCATGTGGTTTTGACCAAAGGCGATATCACTACAGAAGAACCCGTCCTGGTGCGGACACATGCCCAGGATGTGTTTGAGGACGCGCTTGGCGTTGGCCCGGGCAACGGTGATAAATTGTCATGTGCGATGGAACATATCGCAAAAGAAGGTCGCGGTGTCGTGATTTTATTTCGTGATCTCGGGGCAAAATTACCAACCCGGGAAGAACACCAGCCAGACACTTTGCGACATACAGGGCTGGGTGCCCAGATCATGTCAACGCTTGGGCTGACCAAGATTATTCTGCTGACCGATACGCCCTTGCCCAAATTTATCGGGCTTGACGCGTATCATCTGGAAATCGTTGGCACCCAACCGATATTGAAGGATTAACCGAAATGGCACAATCTGAAAGCCACCACAGCCTTGCCCCGCCGGTATTCGACGACGAAGAACCACATCTGTTGATCGTTATTTCGCCGTATTACAAAGACATTGCAGACAATCTGCTGGCAGGGGCGAAAGCCGCAATTACCGCGTCAGGCGCAACGTATGACATTGCAGAGGTTCCCGGCGCGCTGGAAATCCCTATCGCCATCCGTCTGGCATCCAACCGTGACAAATATCAGGGATACGTGGCTTTGGGTTGCATCATTCGTGGCGAAACCACGCATTATGATACGGTCTGCAATGACAGCTCTCGCGGGTTATCGGAACTGGGATTGCAGGGACTTTGTCTGGGCAACGGTATTTTAACGGTCGAAAACCGCGAACAGGCGGATGTGCGCGCAGATTACACAGGGCAAAACAAGGGTGGCGGGGCTGCGGATGCCGCTTTGCACTTGATTGCGCTGAGTAATCGTTTCAATAAGCCCTCCAAAGGGATCGGTTTCAAACCCGCGTCCGAAAACATTATCATTGCAGATAAAACAGACGGTAGCAAAGCGGTATGACCAAGCCTGACAGACGACAAATGAAATCGGCAGCACGGCTATATGCAGTGCAGGCATTATTCCAGATGGAAGCCGGTGACGCTTCTTTGGAAGAGGTGCGTGAACAGTTTCTGGACCACCGTTTCGGGGCCGAGACCGAAGAAGGTGAATTTGTCCGTGGCAATGTGAACTTGTTCGAAACCCTGATTTTTGAGGCCGTGAACAATCAGGCCCAGATCGACCAGATGACTGACCGTGCTTTGGTTGCCAAGTGGCCTATTGACCGTATCGACACCACCTTGCGGGCCTTGTTTCGTGCAGCCGGTGCCGAACTTGTTGTGGGCAAAACCCCACCCAAAGTTTCAATCAACGAGTTTGTCGACGTTGCCAAGGCATTCTTCCCCGAAGGCCGCGAGCCAAGTTTTGTTAATGCGGTGCTGGACCATATGGCCCGTGAAGTGCAACCGGACGCTTTTAAATAGCATATCCCAGTGTGTTGACAGTCGACCATACAACGTCAAAGATCAGCGTCATGCGGATATTTGCAATACTTTTCATATTTCTTGGTGGGTTTTTCCACACGGCTTCAGCAATGCCCATTGGCTATGAGCTGATCAAGGAAGGCTCCCTTGTCGGGTTTAGCTACCGATTCGGCGAGACCGAAATCAATGGTAAATTCCCCCAGTATGACGCCGATATCACGATCGACTTCGAAAACCCGAGCAACAGCCATGTCAGTGTTGTTCTAAACACGGCCTCTGCCAAAGCCGGATTTATTTTCGCCACACAGGCCCTGCGTTCAAAGCGGGTTCTGGATGCGGCCCAATATCCGAATATCAATTTTGTCTCTAGCGCTGTCCATGCCGACGGCCAAGCCATTGCAATAAAGGGCATGATTACTGTGCGCGGCATCACCAAGCCTTTGACCCTGCATGCACAATTACTGCGCGCACCCGGGACAAAGCCAAGCGAAAGGGACGATTTGCGCATGCGCATAACCGGCAAGATCAACCGGCATGATTTTGGCGCCAGCGGCTTTCCAAACGATGTCGGCGATATGCTTGACATAAAAATAGATGTGCAGATTAAACGTAAATAATATGGGCTTTAAAAACACATCGACTTCATATGGCTTGGTTGCAAAATTATTACATTGGTGTCTGGCCGCCGCACTTTGGGGTATGTTTCTATTCGGCCGTTCCATTGCATCAATGAAACCGGCGCTGGACAATATTCACCTGTATGGCTGGCATAAATCTATCGGTATACTGCTGCTAACCCTGATCCTGTTTCGCCTGCTTTGGCGGATCATTTCCCCGCCCCCGAAGATTATCATCGAAAGCACAACGCCAAAAGCACAGATATATCTGGCGCACGGTGTTCATTTTTCCTTGTATATCCTGATGCTGGTCACCCCGCTTCTGGGCTGGTTGGCAAGCTCTGCCACCGGCTTCGAGATGCGGTTTTTCGGCAGCTTCAAAATACCGCCGATCATACCTGAAGACCCTGCAATTGAGGAATTACTTTTCAGCCTGCATGGGCTATCCGCGACATTGCTTGTGGCACTATCTGTGTTGCACCTTTGTGCTGCACTTTACCGCCATTTCATCAAAAAAGACGACACGCTACGGCGCATGATCCGCTAACGTCAAAACATGTCGAAAACAGGCTAGAACCACCACTGCAAACCAAGCAAACTATCACTAAACCCAAAGCGAGACCTCATGCGCCTGCTTATATCCTTTGCCGCCCTGATGCTTTCCATCATCCTGCTACAGCTTAGCACGGGGGCTATTTCACCGCTTGATGTCCTGTCGGGGCTACAGGAAGGGTTCACAAAAACCCAGATCGGTCTGCTGGGTTCATCGCATTTCTTCGGCTTTTTCATCGGCTGCTGGTGGGCGCCCCGCCTGATCGGCACAATTGGACATTCACGCACATTTGCAGTGTTTGCCGCAATGGGAACCATCGGGGCAATTGCGCATCCGATGTGGATAGATGTTAGCTTCTGGGCGTTCCTGCGCATCCTGTCCGGCCTGTGTGTGGCAGGTTGTTACACGGTGATCGAGGCCTGGTTCCAAGCCAAATTAACCAATGACAACCGGGGCAAGGTGATGGGGGTTTACCGCGTCGTTGATATTGGTGCTTCATCCGTGGCGCAATTGATGATCGGTTTTCTGGAACCTGCCGCATATGTTTCCTACAATCTGCTGGCGATCATGGCCTGCGCCTGCATCCTGCCCCTGACATTGACCACCTCGAAACAACCCGAGGTCCCATCCCGTCCGCGCCTGCACCCGATCCGCACCGCCATCACCTCACCCTTGGGCGTGGCCGGCGTGATTGTTGCCGGTATTTCATCATCGTCATTCCGTATGGCAGGACCGATATACGGGCAAGACATTGGCCTGACCCCAATTCAGATCGGGCAGTTTCTGGCGGCAGTGCTGGTGGGCGGGGCGGTAACACAAATCCCCGTTGGCTGGATTGCAGATAAATACGACCGCCGCTGGGTGTTGCTTTGGCTTTCCGTGACCAGCGTTGCGGTTTGTTTGATCATGGCTTGGGTCAATTCCAGCGATCCGACGACGATTTACATAATGGCCTTTATGTTCGGCTTGCTCACCTATCCGATCTTTTCGGTTTCCGTGGCCCATGCCAATGACTTTTCCACGCCGGCAGAACGTGTGGAACTTAATGCCTCATTGCTGTTTTGCTACGGTATCGGCGCGATTTTCAGCCCGCTTATCGCGTCTGCATTAATCCAGAACTACGGCCCTGCTGCCCTGTTCAATTTCATCGCGATAGCCCATATCGGGTTACTTGTATTCGGACTGGTGCGGATGCGTGCGCGCCCTGCAACAATCGAAAAAACCGGTTATCGCTACACGCCGCGCACGACATTCACCATCGGGAAACTTCTAAAGCGGAAAAATCTGGACTAGCCGTGCGTGTTCGCTTGGGTTACATCAAGTTTGAAACCAACTTCCGGCTGAAATATGACACGTATCTTAATCACCTCCGCCTTGCCCTATATCAACGGCATCAAACACTTGGGCAATCTGGTCGGCAGCCAACTGCCGTCTGATGTTTACGCGCGTTTCAACCGCGCAATGGGCCGTGAGGTGATGTTTATCTGCGCCACCGACGAACACGGCACCCCTGCCGAACTGGCAGCCGCCAAAACCGGTCAGGATGTCGCCGAATTTTGCACCGAGATGCACGAAGTACAGGCAAATCTGGCCAAAGGTTTCGGCCTGTCATTCGATTATTTCGGCCGCTCTTCCAGCCCGCAAAACCACGCACTGACCCAGCATCTGGCAGGCAAGCTTGCCGAAAACGGGTTGATCGAAGAGATCAGCGAAAAGCAGGTCTATTCCAATGCCGACGGCCGCTATCTGCCCGACCGCTATATCGAAGGCGAATGCCCGAATTGCGGCTATGACAGCGCGCGCGGCGATCAATGTGAAAACTGCACCAAGCAGCTGAACCCGACCGATCTGATTAACCCACGCTCTGCCATATCGGGCTCAACCGATCTGGAAGTGCGCGAAACCAAGCACCTTTATCTGAAGCAATCGACCATGCGCGACAAGCTGGATGCCTGGATCAACAGCAAAAAAGACTGGCCGATCCTGACCACATCCATCGCCAAGAAATGGCTGCATGATGGTGACGGCCTGCGTGATCGCGGCATTACCCGCGATCTGGACTGGGGCATTCCTGTGAAACGCGGGGACGCAGACTGGGAAGGCATGGAAGGCAAGGTTTTTTATGTCTGGTTTGATGCCCCTATCGAATATATCGCCGCCACTGCCGAATGGGCCGAGGCCAACGGGCTGGATGCAAGTGCCTGGGAACGCTGGTGGCGTACCGACAAGGGTGCTACGGACGTGAAATACGTCCAGTTCATGGGAAAAGACAACGTGCCATTTCACACACTTTCGTTTCCCTGCACCATCATGGGATCTGGCGAGCCGTGGAAACTGGTGGATTACATCAAGTCGTTTAACTACCTGAATTACGATGGTGGGCAGTTCTCCACATCCAAAGGGCGCGGCGTGTTTATGAACCAGGCACTGGATCTTCTGCCCTCTGATTACTGGCGTTGGTGGTTGTTAACGCACGTCCCCGAAAGCTCTGACAGCGAGTTTACTTGGGAAAACTTCCAAGCCACGGTGAATAAAGATCTGGCGGATGTGCTGGGTAATTTCGTGTCACGCATCACCAAGTTTTGCCGTGCCAAGTTCGGTGAAGAAGTGCCTGCGGGCGGCGAATACGGTGCGGCTGAGCAAGCGGTGATCGCAGAGATCACCAAACGCCTGAAAGCTTATGAGGGCCATATGGAAGCTATCGAAATCCGCAAAGCCACGGCAGAGCTGCGCGCGATCTGGGCGGCTGGCAATGAATACCTGCAAGCGGCAGCCCCTTGGACCCTGTTTAAAACAGACCCCGATGCGGCAGCTGCCATCGTGCGCTTCGCCTTGAACCTGATCCCGCTTTACGCGACCCTGTCAGAGCCATTTATACCGGACGCTGCCGCCAATATGCTGGATGCGATGAACACGAAAGCAAACTGGCCAACGGATGTGGCCAAGGCTTTGGACACCCTGCCCGCAGGACATGCTTTCACGGTGCCAGATGTGATGTTCGCAAAGATAACGGATGATGCCCGCGATGAAATGCAGGCGCGATTCGCAGGGCAAAACACTTAGCTGCTGCCCCTTGCGGGGCAGCTAAAGCTGTAACCGGGCAAGCTGCCCGGTATTTATTGTTTCAGTAAATTATTCGGCCCATTCCCAAGGGCGAATAAAGCTACCCAGAACCTTGGTCACAGTCTTGTCCGAAATCCGGTCATCACCTTTGGACAGTTGTGCCACAAGGCCGCGTTTTTTGCTTTCGACAACACTGGCAACCCTGACATCCAGCCCCGCATCCTTAAGAGCCGCATTATAAACGCGTGTAATTGCGGATTTGCGCAGGTCGGGTTTGAAGATTTTTCCGACAGCGGTTTTCGGCAGCTCGCTCATGATTTCCATATACTTGGGAATCGCGGCACGTTCATGCACATGTTCCTTGGCAAAGGCCATCAATTCATCATTGGAAACCGTGGCACCTTCAATCAGTTCCACATAAGCACAAGGCAACTCGCCCGCTTTGGCATCGGGTTGACCAATGGCCCCGGCGAATGCGACCTGTTCGTGACCGGCCAAGGCCTCTTCTATCATTGCGGGATCAATATTATGACCACCGCGAATAATCAGATCTTTGGCGCGTCCCGTAATCCACAAATAGCCGTCTTTATCTATCCGGCCAAGATCACCCGTACGCAGGTATTTTTTCTTTGCATAAAGCCCCTTGTTTTTTTCCGCATCGGTATAGGTCTTACCCACGACAACACCAAGGTTTGATATACAAATCTCGCCGACCTGATCTGTTTTCAACTCTTTTGTTATTTTACCCGCATCATCGCAATCAAAGATTTTGACGTCCGTATAGGGCAGCGGGAACCCTACGGAACCCACTTTGCGCAGACCATCTGTCGGATTGGCAGACACAAGACAGGTTGCTTCCGACATGCCGTAGCCTTCGATAATTTCAACACCTGTGGCGGCTTGAAACCGCTTGAACAGCTCTACCGGCAAGGGTGCCGATCCGCTGAACGCCGCTTTCAAGGTAGAGACATCCGCGTCGACCTTGCGTTGCATCAATGCCGCCGCCGCCGTGGGAACGGTTACGATAAACGTCCCGCCCCAGCGTTCGATCAGCTTCCACAGGTTATCGAATACGCCTTCACCGCGATAACCCGCAGGGGTCGGTAAAACCATATGCGCGCCCGATGACAGGCAACCGGCCCAAATCGGATAGGCTGCCATAACATGGAACAAAGGTAGCGGGCAGATCACGACATCTTTTTGTGCATATAATAATGCCGAACCAATCCAGCCATTATATAAAACGCCTGAGTGTTTATGTTGCACAATCTTGGGCATGCCGGTTGTACCACCGGTATGGAAATGCGCGCAAAACCGGTCACCGGTTTCCGCAAATTCCAGCGTATCTTCACGCTGGCTGGCAAGTGCCGTGTTAAAATCAATAATCTTTGCATTATGGCTAACCGGATTTTTCGGCCGTATCATCGGTACGATCCAGCTTAAAGGCGGCGATAGATGTGGTAGCAGATCAACCTCGATTACGGTCTCGATCGACGGGGTTAAAGCGACAGCCTCGGCTGCCAATTGTGCCACTTCGGTTTTTGGAAACGCTTTAAGTGTGACCAGAACCTTGGCTTTGGCATCGCGTAACAAATCGGCGATTTGTTTGGGCTCCAGCGTCGGATTGATTGGTGCTACGATCCCTGCCGTCATTCCGCCCATCAATGTGATCAGCGTTTCATGGCTGGTCGGCAGAAGATAGGCAACAACATCGTTTTTACCGATACCCAGCGAACGAAACAAATTGGCGCATTGCGTCACGCGATTTGTTAAATCTGTCCAGCTTAGGGTTACGGCCTTGTCCTTTGGCCCCGATTTCAGCTGAAAACTGACCGCCGGTTCATCCGGATAGGCATCACGGGTTTCACAAAGCTGTTCATAAACAGTTGTGGCACTCCAGCGATCCTCGACCGGCATTTCTTTTTCAATTGCTTTGATATCTGCAAGCGTTGCAAATTTATATGTCATTAATTCCTCCCAAGTTCTGTGGTTCCCATCCGCAGAACAGTATTAGAATGCGTGGTATTTCCACGATACGCAAGAATTACGATACGTCTTAACGCAAAAAAGGCAGAAAATCCGCATATTTCAATATTTATGAGGAAAAATCAGCGTGTTATTGGGTGAATTGCAACTTTGCCAGTTGCGCATACAAGCCGCCCTGCTTGACCAGCTGCGCATGACTGCCCTGCGCCACGATCCGGCCTTCGTCCAGCACGATAATGCGATCGGCCTGTTTCACGGTCGCCAGACGGTGCGCCACGATCAGTGTGGTGCGGTCTTTCGACAGGGTTTCGACCGCTTTTTGCACAGCCAACTCACTGCGTGCATCCAATGCCGAGGTCGCCTCATCCAGCAACAACACAGGCGCATCACGCAAAATCGCGCGTGCGATGGCAATACGTTGCTTCTGCCCGCCGGACAGCATCACGCCGCGTTCGCCGACAAAGCTTTGATAGCCATCAGGCAGCTTCATCAAGAATTCGTGTGCAGCAGCCGCCATCGCGGCTTCGATAACTTCATCATCCGTGGCATCAGGGCGCCCGAACCGGATGTTTTCCATGGCAGAGGTTGCAAAAATAACCGGATCTTGTGGCACATAGGCCATTTCCTTGCGGAAAATATCGCGGTTGATATTCCGGATGTCCACGCCATCAAACAAAACCGCACCGGAAATCGGATCAAAAAACCGTAAAACCAATTGGAATACGGTGGATTTCCCGGCACCTGACGGCCCGACTAAAGCCACGGTTTCACCCGCTTTAATCGTCAGATCAAAAGCTTCCAATGCAGGCATATCAGGGCGGGACGGATAGTTGAAATCGACCTTGTCAAAGCTTATTTCACCGCGCACCGGTTGCGCCAACGCTTCGGTCACTGTGGGGTCAATGATATTATCTTCGGCGTTTATCAGCTCGACCAAACGTTCGGTCGCACCCGCCGCACGCTGTAATTCACCCCATATCTCGGACAGGGCACCGACCGCACCAGCGACCAGAACCGCATAGATCACAAACTGCACTAAAGCACCCGGTGACATCAAATCAGCCTGCACATCACGCGCGCCCATCCACAAAACGCCAAGAACACCCGAAAACACAAGAAAGATCACAATTACGGTCATTATCGCACGCACCCCGATGCGCTTGCGTGCCGCATCATATGCTTGCTCGGTCAGGTTGGAAAATTGTTTGCGACTAGGGACTTCATGCGTGAACGCCTGAACCGTTTGCACGGCCAGCAAGGTTTCAGAGGCATTGCCGGAGCTTTCCGCAATGCAGTCCTGATTGACACGGCTTAACACCCGCACACGCCGCCCCAGAACGATAATCGGAACGATGACCGCAGGCACAATCAACAGCACCAGACTGGTCAGTTTAACCGAGGTCAGCAACATCAGGGCCATACCGCCCAGAAAGATCAGCAGGTTACGCAGCGCGATGGAAACAGAGCTGCTGATAACCGACAGGATCAGCGTTGTATCCGTGGTGATCCGCGAAAGAACCTCACCCGTCATCACACCTTCAAAAAATTGCGGGCTCATCCCTATCATTTTGTTATATATAGATATTCTGATGTCAGTAATGACCCGTTCACCCAAGCGCGTAACAAAGTAATACCGGCACCCGGTACCGACAGCCAAAAGTGCGGCAATCCCGATTGCCGCCCCGAAATACTGGTCCAGCTGGTTAGCTTGTTCCAACGCGAACCCGTCAACCACACGGCGCACCGCCAGCGGTAGAATCAATGACAGACCGGCGGTTGTTATCAAGGCCAGCACGGCCAGAACCATCAAGGTTCGGTAGGGCTTTAAAAAAGGTAATAAGCCACGCAATGATCCAACTTTCTTGGATTTTTCACGTTCTTCCAGATCATTCGCGGAATTGCCGGTACGTCTCATTGGGTATCTTTCAAATGCAGTAATGCATCGATAACAGGCTTGTTCAAAAGTGCAAGCGAACAGACCGGATATACGACTGCAGTTAAGCGCTGAAATGCGGCAAGCGGTCAAGCGAATAGAGATGTATATTGAAGCTCTGGAGCGGGTAGCGGGAATCGAACCCGCGCCTTAAGCTTGGAAGGCTCTTATGATACCATTTCACCATACCCGCTCAGAGAATTTACCTAGTATTTCATCGTTGTGGGAGCGTCAAGCCTACCAATAGAAACTAGATGCAAATAACGATATTATTTCCCAATGAGCCCTTCTGTTCGAATTTAGTTGATCAATATATCTGTTTCCTAACGCTAGCGAAAGAATGAT
>DAOUQS010000326.1 GCA_030625465.1 Amylibacter sp.
TATCCTGCCGCAGCCAGTGCTGCCGAAGACCCGGCGACCGGATCGCGCAGAACATATCCGCGCCCCCAAACCGTTTCGATAAAGCTTTCGCCACCTGTGGCTTCGGCCAGTTTTTTGCGCAGTTTGCATATGAACACGTCGATGATTTTCAGTTCCGGTTCATCCATACCGCCATAAAGGTGGTTCAAGAACATCTCTTTGGTCAGCGTGGTGCCTTTGCGCAGCGATAATAATTCGAACATTTGGTATTCTTTACCGGTCAGATGCACCTGCATCCCGCCAACCTCGACTGTTTTATGGTCCAGATTAACACAGATATTGCCGGTTTCGATTGTGGATTCGGCGTGGCCCTGTGATCTGCGGACAATCGCCATGATCCGCGCGACCAGTTCGGCACGATCAAACGGCTTGGTCAGGTAATCATCGGCACCAAACCCGAAACCTTTGATTTTATCTTCAACGGTATCGTATCCGGAAAGGATTAATATCGGCGTTCGAATTTTGGCGTTACGCAATTGCCGTAACACCTCATGCCCGTCCATATCAGGCAGGTTCAGGTCAAGTAGAATCAAATCGTAATCATAAAGCTTTGCCAGATCGACGCCTTCTTCGCCCATATCCGTGGCATAAACATTAAAGTTTGCATTTTGTAGCATCAGTTCGATGCTTTTGGATGTTGTCGGATCATCTTCGATCAGTAGTATACGCATGTGTTGCCTCCGCGAACGGTCAGTTAATATCCTCTACACTCTGCGCAACAATGGTTAACCACTCGTTACTCCCAAGAACAAAATAGCATTTCAACCTAAAGTTGTCTATAGTTTTGTAACTTTGTGATCTTCAAGGCTTTGATCCCGTGTGATTTAACCGCGCCCATCCAGCTTTCCAATTCTTCTTCCGAAAGATTGTACATGTCACAAACCTCGTCCCTGTCGACCAGCCCCGCCTGCACTGCCAGCACGACGCTTGCCTTGCGCGACGCGACCCAGCGTTTGGTATCGGACGGTGGTAATTCCGAACGTGTCAGCTTGCGCCCGTTCGGAAGTGCCACATGGTTCGGCCCTTTGGTTTTTTTCACGTACATTTACACCTCGCATATTGCTTGTGGGTGGTTTTTGCCCGAAATCCCTTAATCACATATGAAAGCCGCCCTTGTGAGTATGTTGCCTTTTAATATAAAGCGAGACATTCATAGGATCGTAACCATGTCTGCAGATACTCAAATCAAACTAAACTCCATGGGTTTTGCCAAAGCCCCTAAAGATACCCGTGTGCTTGTCGCCATGTCGGGCGGCGTGGATAGTTCCGTTGTGGCAGCCCAGCTTGCGTCCGAAGGCTATGATGTGGTCGGTGTCACACTGCAACTTTACGATCACGGGGCGGCTTTAGCCAAGAAAGGTGCCTGTTGCGCTGGTCGCGATATTCAGGATGCGCGCCGTGTGGCCGATGAAATGGGCTTTGCGCATTACGTGCTGGATTATGAGAACAAGTTCAAGGAAAGCGTCATTGATGAATTCGCCGACGCTTATCTGGCTGGTGCCACCCCTGTGCCGTGTATCCGTTGTAACGAGCGGGTGAAGTTTCGCGACCTGCTGGAAACCGCTAAGGATCTGGATGCGGATTGCATGGCAACCGGCCACTATATCCAGCGTTTTCAGGGCCCCGAAAAAGCCGAGCTGCACAAGGCGGCTGATGGCGACCGTGACCAGTCGTATTTCCTGTTTTCCACCAAACAGGATCAACTGGAATACCTGCGTTTCCCGTTGGGCCATTTGTCGTCCAAGGCTGAAACCCGTGCATTGGCGCGCAAGTTTGGCCTGCCCGTCGCGGACAAACCCGATAGCCAGGACATCTGTTTCGTCCCCAACGGCTCCTACGCGGCCGTGATCGAAAAGCTGCGTCCGGGTGCGGCTGATCCCGGTGATATCGTGCATATAGATGGCTCGGTTCTGGGCCAGCACAAAGGTGTCATCCATTACACCATCGGCCAACGCCGGGGCCTTGGCATCGGTGGGCGTGAACCACTTTATGTAGTCAAACTTGACCCCGACACAAAACACGTCATCGTCGGCCCGAAAGAGGCACTGGGCACCACGCATATTTCCATACGTGAGGTTAACTGGCTGGGTGATGAACCGTT
>DAOUQS010000322.1 GCA_030625465.1 Amylibacter sp.
GGGATTGGGATCAACTTCCGTCAGAAAAGCGGTATTCAGCCCTTCAAAATGCGCGGTCAAATGCGGCACAATATCAAATTCCACCGGCACGCCATCAAGCTTTATAGCTATGTTTTGCGCTTTATGCGCATCTTTGCGTGCCAAAGTAATGTCCAGGCCGCGCGGAACTGGCCGCATAATCTCAATAGGTAAGTCATCCTGACCTTCCAGAAAGGTTAACCGCTCCTGAAGGTCATCAAACAGCACGCGTGCGGATATATACACATGCAAAAAATCGCCAATCGGGACAATATCCAGAACAAAGGGCGTATCCGTGGCCACGTCAAACGCAACAAGCGGTTGCCATGCTTTTGGAAACAAATGGCCGGATAACCGCTGGTGGAAGGTTTTTACTGTCATTCTTTCGATAATACCCGTTTCCTAAAACCCTATGCGCACACTGCGCACGCTTGGATCTATACGGTTAACCGCACGTAAAATAGCATCGCTTAAGTGAGTTTCAACGTATGTTGCATGAAACTTGGTTGGGGCAATTAACAACAGGCAGCCCCCGTCCCTGCCCTCTTCGTGCAATTGCTGGAACCACGCCGCAAAACCTGTCGGATCATAATCGAATAAAATCAATGCCGCCGCCGACCACACCGAACCATCCGCAACGGGGGCAGTTTGTGTCTTTGCGGCAAAGGCCACAATATTGCTTTTGTGCACGTTTTGCGCACAAACGCCCGACATCTCGGTTAGTCGCGTTACAAAATCAGGGCCGATTTTTGGCCATTCTGGTTGGGTCTCTTTCAGAACCAGATCCAGATCAAATCCGTAAAGCGTTACGCGTCCCCGCGCGCCGGGGCGTTTAACACACAACCAGCCCCTTGATTTTAGTTTGGCCATTTCACGTTTAACCGTGCGTTCATCCACCGACCACAGCTTTGCAATCTCGCGTTGCCCCATGCTCAGCTCATCACGTTGCCAGTTATATCTGGTCGTAATCAGCGACATCAGGCGCAAAACCAGCCTTTGCGTTAACTTATCACGCGCCAGCGCATAGGTCATCAACGCTGAAAGTATATCATATTTTTTTGTCGCCGCATCACGCCCGACGGGTCTGCTGGCCAGCATTGGGCCATCCCTTCCTATATATGATCCTATCCGGACCGCTGCCTTGTCATCCCGACTCATTACCGGTCAGGTTTAACTGCCTATATACATTGAAACAATTCAAACTCAACGCTATTTCACCATATTCAGCCATTTGCGTCCAGTTGTCCGATTCTGTCAAGACCTCAATGCGACCTCTCGTTAAACCAAAAATAAATTATATATATAAATTAGGTAATATTGGTAAAGGGGGACACACAGTATGTCACCCTATTTGGGGAAAATGTCCCCCTATCTGTAGTTGAAGCCTACCACATGTCCCCCTAAATATGCTATCCTCACCACCACCTCTTCCAATCCCTCCGGGGCCGCGCATGCGAATCGCCCATCACAAGAAGCCCCAGTAAACCTTACCCGTATTCCCCGCAGGGAAGCTTTCATAAATATAATATTACCTTTTGCTTTTTTTGCAAATAAGACGTAATTAACAAAAATAAAAGAATTAACGTCCAGAGGCAGACAATGTTTGATCACAAAGATCTTCACGCACTACACGCGCAATCCCTGAAAATGCAAAGCTGGATCCGCCAGCAGACCTTTAGCCCCGAGATGGAAAAGACCTTGCGGCGGTTTTCCAGTTGGGAAGTGTCCGAACTTATCCTGAAGATAAACCAGTCCACTTTTCGCGGGCGTTTAGCCGCCGACCCCTCACTTCCCGCAGGCGAAGTGGAAGAGGATGGTCGCCAGCGCTGGTATAGCCTGGAAGAGATTAACGAGCTGCGCCGCCGCATGAAGGTGAACCGCAAATCCCTGATGCCGCCCCGTCCCGCCGGCAAACGCGCGTTTCGTGCGGCAATTGCCAATTTCAAGGGTGGTGCAGGCAAGTCAACCGTTGCGCTGCATTTCGCCCATGCTGCCGCATTGGACGGCTACCGCATTCTGGTTGTGGACTTCGATCCGCAAGCGACTTTATCGCACAGTATGGGACTATATGACGTCGCCGAGGATCATACGGTTTGGGGGATTATGGCCCGCGACCTGATCCGCGAAACCGACCGGATGAACACCAGTTCCGT
>DAOUQS010000408.1 GCA_030625465.1 Amylibacter sp.
TTGCTGATCTGGTCGATCAAAAAGGTTATACCCGCAATGACAAGTGTCTTACCCAAACCCAGCCCCTTAATGCCTAAAGTGGCGCATGCCGGTATAGACCATGGCCAAGCCCGCTTCATCTGCCGCCTTAATCACTTCATCGTCACGCATAGAGCCGCCCGGTTGTATCACCGCTGTTGCCCCGGCTTCGGCCGCTGTCAGCAAGCCATCGGAAAACGGAAAGAATGCGTCAGACGCCACAACCGAGCCCTTGGTTAAGGGTTCGGGCAATCCCATCGCTTCAGCCATATCAATGGATTTACGCGCGGCAATCCGTGTACTGTCAACACGGCTCATTTGTCCGGCACCGACACCCACGGTTGCTTGATCCTTTACATAGATAATAGCGTTCGATTTCACATGTTTGGCAACTTTCCATGCAAACAGCATATCGCGCAGTTCATCATCCGTTGGCGCGCGTTTGGTCACAACCTTCAAGTCATCAAGATTAATAAAGCCGTTATCGCGGTCCTGTATCAAATAGCCACCTGACACCTGTTTCCAGACCTGCCCGCCTGTATGGATGTCAGGCAGGCCGCCTGTCTCCAGCAAACGCAGGTTTTTCTTGGTCGCAAAAATCGCCTTGGCTTCTTCACTGATAGACGGCGCAATAACAACTTCGGTAAAAATCTCGACAATCTGCTTTGCCGTTGCCGCGTCCAGTGTCTGGTTCAGTGCAATAATCCCGCCAAAGGCCGAGGTGCGGTCGCAATCGAATGCGGACTTGTACGCCTCTGCCAAAGTCGCACCACGCGCCACGCCGCAAGGGTTCGCGTGTTTGATAATCGCACAGGCTGGCCCGTTTGCAGGATCAAATTCCGCCACCAGCTCATAAGCCGCGTCGGTGTCATTGATGTTATTGTATGACAGCGCCTTGCCCTGCAATTGCACCGCCGTCGAAACACCTGCGCGCGTGCTGCCATCACTGTAAAAGCTGGCAGATTGATGCGGGTTTTCGCCGTAACGCAGGGTTTGCACATGTGCGCCTGCAATCGCCCTGCGGCGTGGCTGGTCTTCACTGATGGCAGCGGCCATCCATGTAGAGACAGCAGCATCATAGGCCGCCGTGCGCGCATAGGCGATTTGCGCCAGTTTTTGGCGATACACAAGCGTAGTACCGTTACCGTTTGCCTTCATTTCGTCCAGTAATGGCCCGTAATCTTCCACATCGACAACCGTCGCTACAAACCCGTGGTTTTTAGAGGCCGCACGGATCATCGCAGGCCCGCCAATGTCAATATTCTC
>DAOUQS010000142.1 GCA_030625465.1 Amylibacter sp.
TGGAAGTGCAAGGTGTAATTAAGCGGCGTCTGGTGCAAAAGAGACCGGAAATTCACGCCTACACCCTGACCAAAGCGGGGGAGGATTTGAAGCCGGTGATTATGGCAATCGGGGTTTGGGGACAACGCTGGGTAGAGACCTCTCCCAGTTTGAAAAACACCGATTCCAGCCTATTGATGTGGGATATGCGGCGGAATTTGCGGATGATGGATTTACCAGACCGTAAGCTGACCATTCAGTTTATGATCGGGGAAGACCAGAAACCGTATAAGAAATACTGGATCATTAGTGATCCCAAAGGCGGGGTGGATTTATGTTCGGTTGATCCGGGGTTCGAGGTGGACCTGTACGTCAAAGTTGATCTGCGCACGATTACTGAGATTTGGATGGGCCTAGAGACTGTGGCGCGCGCGCTGGACGATGACAGGCTGTTTGTTCACGGTGATGCTGATATTGCCGAGAATATGCAAAGCTGGCTTGGGTTAAGCCCGTTTGCCAATGTGGACAAGCAGGTTAGTAACTGAATTTCGGGTCACGTTTTTGCATCACGGACATCACTTTTTCCATCTGGTTGGGCTGACCTATTATGGCGGCTTGCAGCTGTGCTTCCAGTTTCAAACCCGCCTCACCGCGCCCCCAAGTGCCGTTCACCAGCTTTTTGCTGGCGGCAAGCGCATCAGGGGATTTGGTGATAAGATTTTGCGCCAGTGTTATTGCCGCGTCTAGCGGATCATCTGCAATGCGTGTCAGCAGGCCAAGGTTCAGGGCTTCATCCGCTTCCAGCACACGGCCTGTCATGATCAGTTCCATCGCTGCATCCGCGCGCATCAGTCTGGGCAGGCTTTGACTGATCCCCATATCGGGGATCAAACCCCATTTTGCCTCCATTATCGACAGTTTGGCGTCGGGGGCGGCAATGCGGAAATCGGCACCCAGTGCCAGCTGTGCACCAGCGCCATATGCCACGCCTTCGATGGCGGCAATGACCGGGACGGGCAGGGTTGACCAGATTGTAATTGGCGCTTGGAATTCATTGGCAGCAGCACCGTTTGGCGGGTTTAGAATTTGATTGCGGACCTCGTCCATACGCGGCGCGATGCTCATCAGGCTTTCCAGATCTATGCCCGCGCAAAAGCAGTTATCACTGCCTGTCAGAATGACCGCACGCAAACCTTTTGTCGTGGCCAGTGTCGTGGCAGTTTCAACAAGCTCTGTCATCATTTCAAATGACATGGCGTTTTTTCTGTCGGGGCGGTTCAGGCTGACAGTCGCGATGCCGTCTTTTATTTGTGTAAGCAATGTCTGGGTCATAACGGGGCCTATGATTGTGAACTGTGATTGTGCAGCAGTATATTCATACTTGTATATATTGTGAATTGGTATGAGGATACCTAGTGATATTTCAGGTCAATTTATAGGAGAAATGAATGCGCTGGGTAAAACGGATCATAATGGTTTTAGTTGTTTTGGTGATCGCGGCAATCGGACTGGTGTTTTTACTGCCGGCTGAAAAGATCGGTGATCTGGCCTCGGCGCAACTGGAAAAAGCCACTGGGCGCACGTTGACATTGTCGGGCGGGTTCAAGCCGACATTCTTTCCTGTTCTGGGTGTGAAAACCGGACCTTTGACTATTTCGAACGCTGATTGGGCAAAAAAGCCGTTTATGGTGACCGCAAAGGGGGCATCGGTTGGTGTTGGCCTGTCGGCGCTGCTGGGCGGCAATATCGAAGTGCGCCAATTGGTTCTTGATAGGCCCGTGATCAATCTGGAAAAACGCGCAGACGGTGTTGCCAACTGGGAACTGGCCCAAAGCGGTGATGCCGAAACGCAAACGGATGTTTCCGGGTCTGCGACGCCAAGCGAATTCACGCTGGGCAAAGGTGTGATCCACAACGGCATTATCACCTATAATGACGCAACTACCGAGCAAAATATTGAAATAAAAAAGATTAATGCGGATTTTGCATTGCCCAAGGCCGGTGCGGCAAATATTGACGGCTCTGCATTTTTTGACGGGCGTACTGCCAATGTTAGCCTGTCTGTTGCTGACATAAAGAAGCTTTTGGGCGGGCAAGTTACCAATTTAAGCGGCTTGATCGAAATCGGCGAATTGAAGGCTGGCATGGATGGCCAAGTGAAATTCGCAACGGGTTCCGCCCCGTTGATAAACGGGCAGTTCAATGTCGCATTGCCTGATATGGTCGCACTGACAAAGATCACAGGTGGCGCACTGCCGGACGCATTGAAAGGGATTACAAACTTTTCATCGCACGGCACGATTATGGCGTCAGATGCAGGGTTAAGCCTAGCAGGGGACGCGGCCGTGACCATGAACGGGCTGCCCATAGATACAACATTCGAGGTGACGGGGCCTGAAAACTGGGTTGATAGTTTGCGTATGGATGTGTCGCTGAAGCTTACGGGTCGCGATGCGTTTGCTTTTGACTGGTCGGGGTTGGTGAACGGAAAAACCGGCAATGCTGACGGCACGGTTGATTTCAACGCAAGCAATCTGCCGCTTATGCTTAAGGCCGTGGGGCAGGAAGTAGGCTTTCCCAAAGGTACCGGTAAAACCGCGATGGTCAAAGGCATTGTAAAAGTGCGTGACGGTAAAAATACCCTTAGAGATGCGACGTTCAGGTTGGACCTGAATACCTTTCAGGGTCAGGCCGAACTGGCCTTTGCCGCATTGCCATATATCTCAGCTAACCTGACAGCGGGGGCTTTGGATTTCACGGCATATGCATCAGGTGAAAGTGGTGCAGGAAGTTCCCCTGCCTCTGGCAGGACAAGTGGCTGGAGCAAAGAACCTATCCGCATTACCGGACTGGACGCGATTGATGCGGATATCAATCTTGTTGCCAAATCAGTTGATCTGGGTCTTAGCAAACTGGGCCGCACGGACGTAAAATTGCGTCTGCGCAGCGGTGCCGTGCGATTGACTTTGCGTGAAGTGCGGGCGTTCGACGGGGTTATCACCGGGGTGGTTGGCTTCACAGGTGGAAACGCGGTGGCGTTCACATCGGACATCACGGCTAAAGGCGTGCAGCTTGAGCCGCTGTTGGGGCGGTTTTTGGATATGCACAAACTGACCGGCTCGGGCAATACGTCTATGAAGATGTCCGGTTCCGGCGGCAGTCTATTTCAGATTATGCACAGCCTGTCGGGTGATGGAAATTTGCGGATTGATAATGGCAGCTTCAAGGGAATTGATCTGGCGGCAATGATGCGCAACTTGAAACAAGCCTTTGGCGGATTTGAAGGGGCCACAGAATTTACCAGCCTGACGGGTACGTTTACCATGGTAAAAGGCGTGTTGCAGAATGTGGATATGAAGCTTGTCAGTCCGTTGTTCCAGGCAAATGGTAAAGGGCGGATCAACGTCGGTGACCAGAAGATGCACTATACCGTGACCCCGTCAACCCTGTCCGGAGACACGCAGGTTTCGGTTCCTGTCATTATTTCAGGGCCGTGGAGCAACTTGTCATTTCAGCCTGATATGGCCGGTCTGGTTAACCTTCTGGCAGGTGACGAGCTGAAGAAACAGGAAGATGCGATCAAGAGAAAAATTAAAAAAGAGCTGGGTGATGATGTGGGTAACCTACTGAAAAAACTGTTTAAATAATGCCGCCCTGCACCTGCTATTTGGTTTGCAGGGATTTCACGATGCGCAATACCAAACGGCGTGGCGCGAACGGAATAACCCAGTTTATCGCAAAGTTAAGCTTCAATTCGTTAAAGACCACCAGTTTACCCTTTAGCATTGCATCATAGCCGACCTTGGCCACAGAACTTGCAGTGGCACCGCCTTTTGCCAGTGATGTGCCTGTCAGGCCCGATACATCTGCGAACTCGGTTTCAACATAGCCCGGCACAAGAACCGTGCAGGTGACACCTTTGCCGCGCAATTCTTCATCAATGGCTTGACTGTATGAGTTCACGAAAGCCTTGGTCGCAAAATAAACCGCCTGCAAGGGTCCGGGCATCATGCCTGCGGTGGACCCCACATTCAGAATTTTGCCGCCGCCCTGTGCAATCATATCGCGGGCAAAGCTGTGGGTCAGTTCAACCAGACTTTTGACGTTCAGATCAATCATACCCAACTCGCGGGGCAGGTCATGGTCTGTGTGCAGTCCCTGTTCGCCAAAACCTGCATTATTGATCAGGATGTCTATTTGGATGCCCGCTTTTTTGACTGCGTCATAAAGTGATTTAGCACCACCCGCCACACCAAGATCCGCAGTGATGACATGCACCTTTATGCCGTGGGCGGCTTCAAGCTCTTTCTTTAAAGCAGTTAACGCGGTTTTGCGCCGCGCGGTAATAACAAGATCGCCGCCAAGGGATGCGTGGTAACGGGCAAATTCGGTGCCGATACCTGCGGATGCGCCTGTAATAAGGGCTGTGTTTGGCATAATGATCTCCTGCTGTCGGGTTATTATCTGCGAAATCCTTAGAGTATGTTGGCTTGTAATAAAAGCTATGACGCTACGTGTTGTTTTCAGCCGTGACAGTCGGCGCGTAGCTTGCTACGCAAAAGCCTGAATGGATATGAGGTAAATTATGACCCTGATGCTTGGCGTTGATACCGGTGGCACCTATACGGATGCGGTTTTGATCAAGGATGAAACGGATGTCGTTGCCAGTGCCAAGGCATTGACAACCCGCCATGATCTGGCGGTCGGGGTCGGGGCGGCTATTGATGCTGTGATGGCTGAAAGCGGGGCGAAGCCAACTGACATTGCGATGGTATCCTTGTCAACAACCTTGGCCACAAACGCGCTGGTTGAAGGGCAGGGCGGGCGTGTCGGGCTGGTGTTTATCGGTTTTTCCAAACGTGATCTGTCCCGCCAAGGTCTGGAAGATGCAATCAAGGATGATCCCGTGATTATCCTGAACGGTGGGCACGACCATACTGGCAGACAGGCCAACACTTTGGATGAACCGGCCTTGCACGCCGCATTGGCACTGCATGGCAAGAACGTAACCGGCTTTGCGGTCGCCAGCCAGTTTGCCACCCGCAATCCCGCGCATGAATTGCGGGTGCGTGACATTACCCGCGAAACAACGGGCAAGCCGGTGTCTTGTTCGCATGATTTAAGTGCCAAGCTGAACGGGCCGAAACGGGCGATGACCGCCTTGCTGAATGCGCGCCTGATCGGGATGATTGATCATCTGATCAGCGCGGTTGAGGGGCTGTTGCTGGCCAAATCCATAGATGCGCCATTTATGGTGGTGCGCGGTGACGGGGCGTTGATCTCGGCTGATCAGGCGCGGGTCTCACCGATCGAAACCATTCTATCCGGCCCTGCGGCGTCCATCGTGGGCGCGCGTTGGCTGACGGATGAACGGGACGCGATTGTGTCCGACATTGGCGGTACCACCACGGATGTGGCGGTGTTGCGTGACGGTCGCCCGATCATTGATCCGCAAGGTGCGCGCGTCGGCGCATTTCGCACGATGGTCGAGGCGGTCGCGATGCGCACAACCGGTCTGGGTGGCGACAGTCAGGTGCATATCGCTACCAACGGGTTGGCCGCAAAGCTTGCATTGGGGCCGCGCCGTGTGATGCCGGTGTCTTTGCTGGCGATGGACTGGCCGCAGGTGGTGCATGATGCTTTGGACACGCAATTAGCCAACAGCGCCCTTGGCGAATATGACGGG
>DAOUQS010000237.1 GCA_030625465.1 Amylibacter sp.
GATAATATCGACTTTGTTCAGCTTTATCGTGCCGAAATTGCGCGTCAGGCTGCGGAAAAGCAAAAAGTAAACTAATTCTTACTTATTCCAAAGCGCATCGGGCCCAAGTTTTTCAATAAACGCCCGGTGCGCATTTGTTTCAGCCTCTGTCCGCTTTGTTTCAAGCGGTTGCGCCCGAACAAGGTCTTTAAATTGGCTCGCAGATTTACCCCGCGATGAAACATCCCGCCCGGCAACGACGCTTAATGCAAAGTCGGGTTGGCGACCGCCAATAAGTTCCAGATAGACCTCTGCCAAAATCTCGCTGTCCAGCAATGCACCGTGTTTTTCACGCGCTGAATTATCAATCCCGAAGCGGCGACACAAAGCATCCAAAGAATTCTGTGCCCCCGGAAATTTCTTGCGGGCAATTTCAAGCGTATCAAGGGACTGTGTCATCGGGATCGGGGGCATGCCGGCCATTTTCAATTCTGCATTGATGAACCGCATATCAAACTTGGCATTATGCGCCACGATTTTTGCGTCACCGATAAAATCCAGAAAATCCTGCCCAATCGCTTTGAATAATGGCTTATCAGCCAAAAATTCATCACCCAGACCATGCACGGCAAAAGCCTCTTGCGGCATAGACCTTTGAGGGTTGATATATTGGTGATAAATATTACCGGTGGGCATATGGTTAAACAGCTCTACCGCGCCGATTTCCACCAAACGATCACCACTTTGGGGATCAAAACCTGTTGTTTCCGTATCCCAGACAATTTCACGCATTTTGTGTATTACCACCTAGTTTTTCAATTAAACTATTAACCTCTGAACGCACATGATCCAGTGTTTTTGTTTCAATCACAAAATCCGCGCGCTTGCGTTTTTCACAATCCGGAAGCTGCTTGTCCATAAGCATTTTAAAAGCGTCCATGGTCATACCCTTACGCCCCATCACGCGATCCCGCTGCGTGACCGCATCAATTGTAACAACCAAAACGCCATCAAGCCATTTTTCTGCACCCGTTTCGTAAAGCAAAGGTATATCCACAACCGCCAGCTTTAGATCCAGTTCGCGGCATTTATCTAAAAATGCATCGCGGTGCATGCGTATTGCCGGATAAACAATTTTTTCAAGCTTTGAAAACAAATCTTTATCGGCCTGTAGAAAGTTACGTAATATTTCACGGCTGACACCCGTTGGCCCGACCGCAGCAGGAACAATTTCAGCAATGCCGGATATTGTCGCTTCATGGCTGGTGTACAATTCATGCACGGCCGCATCCGCATCCCAAACCGCAATGCCCGCATCCCGAAACATTTCCGCGGTTGTGGTTTTCCCCATTCCGATAGAGCCGGTCAGGCCTAAAACGTAAAGCTTAGCCATCACCCTGCTATCACAATCTGCCGCAGGGTCGTGTTCACCACAGGACGCACACCAAACCATGCCTCAAACCCCGGAACCGCCTGATGTAACAGCATTCCCAATCCATCCACTGTTTCTAGCCCTAATCCCTGTGCCTGCTTTAAAAGTTCCGTCGTTAACGGATTATAGACAATATCAGTCACCAGTGCCGTTTTCGGCAGCCCTGAAATATCAATTTGCAACGCAGGTTGGCCGACCATGCCAAGCGATGTTGTATTAACCAGCGTTTGAACATCCCCGACGACTTCAGGAACCTTGGCCAAGGTTATCGCAACCACTTTTTCACCAAAGGCGCTGGCCAAACGCTTGGCCTTTTCTGCAGTGCGATTCGCAACAATCACCTTTGGCGCACCCTCTTGCAAAAGCGCGTAGATTATTGCGCGCGCGGCACCACCTGCACCCAAAACAAGCGCGGGTCCAGATGAGGCATTCCACTGCGGCGCACCTTGTTTCAGGTTGTTTATAAAACCGATACCGTCCGTGTTATCCGCGTATATTTTGCCATCCTTGAAAACCAGTGTATTGGCCGCCCCAATAGCTTTTGCCGTATCTGAAACATAATCCGCCATTGCCAGCGCGGTTTCTTTATGCGGAATTGTCACATTACAACCGCGATAATCACGCGCCACCAGATCCCTTATACCAGACACAAAATCGTCAGGCGACAAGCCAATTGCCTGATAACTGCCATCAATTGCGAATTGCTTTAGCCAATAGCCATGGATCAACGGTGATTTACTGTGTTTAATCGGCCAACCAATAACCGCAGCCTTTTTAAATGTCTCACCCGTCATTGCATTAAAACCCCACGCGTTCGTAAAAATCCCAGAACCTCTAATAAGGGTATTCCAAGAATTGTAAAATAATCCCCCTGTATTCGACTGAATAATTGTGCGCCGGTTTCCTCAATTTTATAACAGCCCACGGAACTAAGAATGCTTTCACCGTTCATCTGTAAATAGTGTACTAAAAAATCATCGGAAAAATCCCGCATTATCAATTGCGCGCGGCCTGTGTGCCGCCATACAGGCCGGCCTTCTTCAAAAATCACCACCGCCGACAGCAATTGATGCGCCTTGCCGCGCAGTGACAAAAGATTTTCGCGGGCCTCGTCTATTGTTGCGGCTTTTTCATATATCCGCTTATTGCAAACTAAAATCTGGTCACAGCCAATCACCAGCTTATCAGTGTGTTTAGAGCCAACGCGCGCGGCCTTATATTCAGCCAACGTATCAACAATATCATGCGGCTTTGCATTGCTTGCCTTCAAGGCGGCAATAATGGCCGGCTCATCAATCTTGGCTATAACGGTGTCAAACGACACGCCCGCATCTTTTAATAGCTTTGACCGGGTCTTCGATCCCGAAGCAAGAATAACAGAAACCACATGTAATCCTTCTTTATTGACTGTGTAGAAACGGGTTCAAATCTTGTTGATAAGTTGTACATAAATATGAACGGAAAATTAACAACTTTCTTGATTTTGCGGAAAAATAACAAAACTAAAAAATTAACCCCATTTCATTTAATATTACCCACATAGTATAATTCTGACTTTGTAGATGTGAATAACGTGGATAAATTATTAGACACATTTTAATTCACAGCTGACATATCTTTAACACATTGATTTATATGTGTTTTATCTTTTTATTCACAATGTTAATAAAATCATCACCGTTATTTTTAGAAATAAATCTGTGAATAGAACTTTAATCCCTGTTTTCCAGTGTTCCTACAACTAACAACAACCTTTCTATCTTATATATTTATTATTATAGGGTTCTAAAAAACGGAGATATTATGTCTGACATACTCAGTTCACTTTACCCCTGGATTAAATCCATTCATGTCATCGCGGTTATTTCCTGGATGGCTGGTATGTTGTATTTACCACGGCTATTTGTCTACCACGTAGAAACAGATCCTGCAGCGTTTGAT
>DAOUQS010000163.1 GCA_030625465.1 Amylibacter sp.
GGTGCGATTGATATTGCCGGCATGATCGGGTTGATCACCGCTTTGGGCGTGTTGACAAATCCGGGGCGAAAACTGACGCAGGCCTTTGCGGTTGGTGCGCAGGGTATTTCGGCACTGGAACGGGTTTACGGTTTTTTCGACACGAAAAACACAGTTGTTGGCGGGCTTGATACTGTGGACGGTGGACGTGCCAAAGGTGAGATTGCTTTTAACGATGTGGACTTTACATATCCTGATGGATTTCAAGCACTTAGCAATATCAATCTAATGATTGAAGCCGGAAAAACCTATGCGTTTGTCGGGCGTTCCGGTGCCGGTAAAACCACGATTTTCAACCTGCTGCCACGTTTGTTTGACCCGTCCAAGGGGGGTATTCTGCTTGATGGCAAGGATATAAAATCCTTGACGTTGAAATCCTTGCGCGACCAGATCTCATTGGTCAGTCAGGACAGTATTTTACTGTCCGGAACCGTCACCGACAATATCGGGTTTGGCCGTAAGGGTGCGGATAAAGACGCTTGTATAAAAGCGGCGAAAGCGGCGGCGGCACACGGGTTTATAAGCAAGCTTACCGATGGTTACGACACCCTGATTGAACCGTCCAAGGCGACGTTTTCAGGTGGCGAGCGGCAGCGCCTGTCGATTGCGCGCGCGATTGTGCGCGATGCACCGGTTTTGCTGCTGGATGAGCCGACCTCGGCGCTGGACGCGGAATCGGAAGCCTCGATTAAAGCGGCACTTGATGCGTTGTCAAAGGATCGTACCACACTGGTCATTGCGCACCGCTTATCGACCATTCTGGATGCGGATCAAATCGTGGTGATGGACGAAGGCCGGATCGTGGCCCAAGGCACGCATGATCAACTGTTAGAGGATCGCGGGCTATATGCCGATTTGTTCAACCTTCAGTTTGATATGAGCCCGGTCAAGAACGGACACCCAAAGCGGGGCAAAGATGTCAGCCAAAAGCTTGCGATCGGCCCGGTCGAGCGGATTATCCGTATGCTGGGATTTTAGCGGCGGTAGCGTTCGGCCAGCTTTTCCGGCGGTGTGCCTGCAAAATACATCAGCAATATGCCAAGGTTTTTGCGTGACCGTGTAAACCATCCATCTTTTATATAGCGGTCGGCCCGTGTGGTGGCGACAATCGGAAGTGCCGTTATCTGGCCGCGTAATTTGCGTGCAAGGGCGACGTCCTCCATCAACGGTATGTCGCTATAACCGCCTGATTTTTGGTATAATGCTTTGGATATCAACAAGGTTTGATCCCCGTAGGGCAGGTCGAATATGCGTGACCGAAGATTGGCCATGCCTGCGATGATCTTTGGGGCAAAGCCCGTGTGATCAAAGCCAAGCTTGCAATAGGCAGCCTTGGTGTGGTTGTTGATATGGTCGCCCATTTCATCGACCCAATTGGGCGAAAGGATGGTGTCTGCATGGATGATTAACACCCATTTGCCTTTTGCCGCATCCACCCCGGCACGCAACTGGTTGCCGCGCCCTTTCGGGGATGTGATCACCGTGGCACCGAGTTTTTTTGCGATAATTCCTATGTCATCGGTTGATCCGCCGTCAGCGAAGATAACCTCGCAAATCAGCGATTTCCCCATACCGTCGTACAGACATGCCAATGTTGGCCCGATTCCATCGGCCGCATTGAATGTAGGGATCACAACAGAGATAGGTGCGGGCATTTCGGGCCTAATGGATTGTCTTGGGGTCTTTTAACGCATAAGCAAAAGGAAAGCGATAAAGGACTGCGCAATGAGCGGAGAACATGCAATTGACAGAACTGTTTTGAAAATTTCTGGCGGGGACGCCGGTAAGTTTTTGCAGGATCTGGTGACGAATAATCTGGATAAAAAAGCGCTGGTCTATGCCGCGCTTTTGACGCCGCAAGGCAAGTATCTATATGATTTTTTCCTTTTGGAACAAGATGATCACTGGTTGCTGGATGTGAAATCCGATAGTGCGCCGGCCCTTGCGCAACGTCTGGGCATGTACCGTCTTCGGGCCGATGTGGTGATTGAAGATAGCGGTTTGCAGGTGCAGCGCGGGTTGAATGAAGGGCCGGATGGCAGTTTGCAAGACCCCAGGCATCCCGCCTTGGGGTGGCGGCTTTATTCTGTCGATGCTGGTAGCAAGGCCCATATTAACTGGGATGCGATCCGTGTCGAACACTGCATTCCCGAAACAGGAATAGAACTGGTTCCGGATCAGACCTATATTCTGGAAGCGGGTTTTGAGCGATTGAACGGCGTCGATTTTAAAAAAGGTTGCTATGTCGGGCAGGAAATATCCGCGCGGATGAAGCATAAGACAGAATTGCGCAAAGGGCTGGTTCGTGTCGGGATCAAGGGCGCGGCAAGCGTTGGCACCACGATTACATCGGGTGGCAAACCTGCCGGCGTTATTTATACGCAATCCGGCGGAAAAGCCATTGCGTACCTGCGGTTTGACCGCGCCAAGGATGATTTGAAGGCCGCTGATGCGGCGCTTTCATTGCTGTGAAATATCCAGGGGCGCTGGCGTAAAGCCATGCGCCCACGAGGCTTATTTGTTGCGGATGATTTTCACGAATTGATTGAACACCGGCTCGTTCGATGCAATCACGCTGCCGTCTTCCATGCTGTTTCCGCCTTCAAAGACCGAACATGTCAACCCGCCAGCTTCCTTGACCATTAGCAAGCCTGCCGCAATGTCCCAGGATTTCAGGTTGCGTTCCCAATAACCGTCATAACGACCGGCTGCGGTATAGGCCAGATCCAGTGATGCGGCACCCCAGCGGCGCACACCGGCACAGGCCGGTAAAATACGTGCCAGGTCTTGCAAGGTTTCGGGCAAATCGGCGCGGCCGCCAAATGGCAGGCCGGTGGAAAATATCATTTCGATCAAGCGCTTGCGCCCTGATGTGCGGATGCGTTTGTCATTCAACCACGCACCACCACCTTTTTCGGCGATGTACATTTCTTCCCCTGACGGGTTGAAAATAACCGCGGCGACGATCTCGCCTTTGTGTTCCAGTGCGATGGAAATTGCCCAGTGCGGCAATCCGTGCAGAAAGTTCGTGGTGCCATCCAACGGATCTACAATCCAGCGCCGGGTCGGGTCGGTACCCTTAATCTCGGCACTTTCTTCGCCGCAGAAGCCATAATTGGGACGTGCTTCCATCAGTTCTTCTTGCAGAATTTCTTCGGCTTTCAGATCGGCGCGGCTGACGAAGTCACCGGGGCCTTTGGATGAGACTTGCAGGTTTTCAACTTCTTTGAAATCACGCATTAAAGACCGGCCAGCCTTGCGGGCGGCTTTGATCATCACATTGATATTGGCGGACCATTGCGACATGGGATACGTCCTTTTCTTAGGGTTGGCACCCTTTGGCTTTTGTTCGGGTTGGCATCCTTTGGCCTAGTTTCAGGGCAAGGTCAACGCCTTGCCTGCGCTTTGGTATAGTTCACAAAGTCTATTATATAACCTAATTTGATGTCCGCATCACGCACGGCGGCATAAAGACGGCGCGATAAACCGTTTTTGGTGATCCGTTTAGTCGCAAAATCATGGCCGTATTGTTCATTTGCCACCACCCAGTCGGGCAACACGGATACCCCGCGATTTGATGCAACCAGCAGCATGATCACAGCGGTCAGTTCAATTTGGCGCAGGGTTTTAGGCTCGATTTTTGCGGGCGTCAGCAGTTCGGTGTAAACATCAAGCCGGGTTTTATCCTCGGGGTAGGTGATCAGGGTTTCGCCCCGCAGATCTTCGGCGACAATATAATCTTTTTTAGCCAAAGGGTGATCTGTGGCGCAGATGAACGTAGGCTCATAATCGAAAAGCGGGATGAAGGTGATGCCGTCTATTGCCTCGGGGTCGTCGGATATAGCGACATCAACCTCTTCACGTTGCAAAGCGGGCAGGGCGTCGAACGCCAGGCTGGGGCGGATATCCACATCGACCTGTCCCCATGATTTGCGGAACTGTTCCAGCACAGGGAACAGCCAGTCGAAACAGGCGTGGCATTCGATGGCAATGTGCAAACGTCCGGCTTTACCGTCGATTACTTCGGCGAAATCAACCTCTAGCGCGTGTACCCGTGGCAGAATTTCATCAGCTAGTTTCAACAGCTTATGACCTGCCTTCGATAGCTTCAGGGGTTTTGAGCGGCGCAGGAACAATTCCATACCGACCTGTTCTTCCAGGGCTTTGACCTGATGCGACAAGGCCGATTGGGTGATGTTCAAAACACTGGCCGCACGCGCAAGGCCGCCTTGATCGTGGATGGCTTTTATGGTGCGCAGATGGCGAAATTCAAGATACATGACAGCCTGATTATTAGTATTATGCATATTTTATATTAGAAATATGAATTTGATTCAATAGATTATTCATGCGAGAAGATCATCAACCAAAGGAATTATGTCATGTCTGTTATTCGCGAATCTTTCGGCCTATCGTTCGAATTTTTTCCACCCAACTCATTAGAAGCCAGTTTTAAATTGTGGAATGCGATTGATGCACTGGCAGGGTTTGCACCAGAGTTTATCTCTGTGACTTATGGTGCAGGCGGATCAACGCGGGAGCTGACCAGATCAGCTGTTGCGGTGATCCGCGATAATTACGGGCTGGAAGTGGCCGGGCATCTGACTTGCGTCAATGCATCGCGCGAAGAGGTGCTGGAAGTTGCCCGCGGTTACAGTGAAAGCGGTGCCAAGCAAATCGTCGCCTTGCGTGGCGATGCACCTAAAGGGGCGGACAGCTTTTCCGCCCATCCCGACGGTTTTGCCAGCAGTATTGAACTGATAGAAGCTTTGTCCGCGATGGATACGTTCAAAATCCGTGTCGGGGCCTATCCGCATAAACATCCCGAAGCGGCAAGTGAATTGGCCGAT
>DAOUQS010000115.1 GCA_030625465.1 Amylibacter sp.
GTTGCCAATAATTATATTTGCCTGACCGTTTCCGGTGCCAGAGATATTACCACTGCCTGTCAGCGTTAAATGATCTATGAACTGGCTGTGGTCACGCAAAGAGAAGTCCACTGAACTCAATACTGTATCGATGCCTTGGCCTGCGTTCTCAAAAACAAGGTCATCTATACTATCAACAATATAAGTATCATCACCCGCGCCACCGATCAGCGTATCATTCCCCGCCCCACCAAGAAGTGTGTCGTTGCCAGCTGCTCCGTATAGTGTGTCGTCACCGCCGCCTGCGGATAGTATATTGTCTGCAGTATTGCCCGTGATTGTATCATTTCCACCACCAGTTGTAACATTCTCGATGATTGTACCGCGCGCAATACCCAAGTTTCCAATGCGGCCATTTGTATCTGAATAGGTTTCAGGGGTCAGGTCAATGCGTTGGTTTGAACTGCTTGAGCTGAAGTTAAACGTATCGATGCCGCCACCATCATATATAGAGGCGGCCGAAGTTCCCAGAATATTCACATTGGCATCACTTGTTTCACCAACCCCGTAAATTGTATTACCGGACCGCGCTTCGGATGCATCGCCATAAAGGTTTTGAATCGCAAGAATATCGGCGATTTGCGGTGAAATGGCTAATGCATAGCTGGCATTGACCGCAGTATTTTCGCTTTGGCTGAAATAGGACATGACGGTAGCCTGCCAGCTGTCATTGGCATAATGAGCGTCCGCACTGTAGGAAGCGCTGCCATTATAATTACCGCCGTGACCCAGGCCCAAAGCATGGCCAATCTCGTGGATGTATGTCTGGTAGTTGAAACTGGTAAGTGAGGTGCCGTAGCTGTCCAGCCAGCTAGTTGATACATTTACAGTAGAGGAAAGAATTGTGCCGCCTGATGTGGTAGATGATGAAAATGCCCCGCTTTGATTATCATCAAATACAATATCGGCAACGCCGACAGAACCGGTTTGTGCCGTCAGCAGATAATTACCTGTTGCTGTGGAAGAATAGGCACCTGCAGACAAATAATAATTACCTGAACTTGTCGCGGTAAATGTAATAAGTGAATTCAGCCCGGCACCGCCATCGTCATTCATTGCGATTTGGGACCCACTGGCATTGTACATCCGCAGCAGGGGGTCACCTAGTTGGCTGGTTGTACCATCGCCTTCCAAACCGAATGTATAAGTCTCGCCTGCAGTCAATGATATCCGGACCCAGTCACGATCTCCAGCCGTGCCAACCGTACCTGCGAATGTCTGGCTTGTCTCAAAAGAGGCTGTTGTCGTAACGTTCGCGGCGGCGTCAATGGTTTCGGACAAGACCGTTCCGCTGCTACCTTGTATAAAAGTAAAAGTGATCCCTGTGACATCAGTCCATGCCTGCAGCGCATGGGTCGCCAAAAACTGACCTTCTGCGGTCAAGGCTGATATATCAACAGTAATTTCACGGTTTTCATCCAGATCAAAGCTGCGGGTTGATCTGCCCGTACCGTCCCAATAACCGTCGGTTAATTGATCTGCTATTTGGTCGAAAGTGAAGGTTGGAAGTACCGAACTGCTTGTTTCCCCAGACCCTGTGCCTGCAAGATCCACATCGTCCTGCGCATCATTTGTCACGGGTTGGTTTACACCATGCGCATGCTGTACTGAGAAGGGGTTATTTGTCTCGGCCGCGAAAGCCTGCGGAGAACTGAAAGCATCAGAAGTATCTTCAGTAGATAGGCCAGTAATATCAGATTCCAGTTCGTCATCTTCATCAGGGTAAAAATCTTCTGAAAAAATATTACTGCTTTCCGGATTTCCCCCGGCTAAATCACCATCAATCGCGTCAAGCCCGTAGGCTAATGATGTACTATCGGCATCATCTGTGATGTCTACGTCAAGAAAATCAACAAACATAGAGGATGTATTACTTTGGGTTTTGTTACCCAAGGTCGAAGTCCCGAAACGATTGCCCGCGGTTTCACCCTGCATCAAACGCTGATAAAGTGACTGCATTGTTAATTTCTTTCTTTTTGCATCGAAACCGCCCCATGGCCCAATTTGTTAATTCGGCATACCCCTAGCAATTTTTATCCAAATTGGAGACAATCCAGCCTGATAGCTAGTTAAGGTATCTAATTTGGAAACAATCACTAAAAAAATGCCGACACTAAGACGAAACAAAGAAAACTTTGTGTTTGAAACGCCTTAATTTAGACATTATTTTAGATTGGAAACCACATCGGTTTCCCTTTCGCATGAAGATAGTAGTGCAAAGAATACCTGCCTGTTAAATCTGTACCCGCTCTTTAAGCTTGGGTGAATGCGTCTGTGCGCAATCTTACCAAACTGCTCTTGGGTGGTTTTATTGAACTGCTCAACTCGTTAATATTATTAGAATCTTAATATGTTATTTATTCGCTTGAGTGTAGTCCTAAAAAACATAGAAAAATTATGCGCAATTTATCGCTTATTTTGAATAAGTTGACGGTCTGAAATGCGCCTAATGGTCCAATTTTCCCCATTATGGCGTATAAAGTGCAGGTGCTCGAAGGCTTATGATGGCCTGGTAAAAAAAACCGCATAGCGCGTATTCTTAAAAAGGAAGATCACTGACCTGTAAAAGACCGCGCGCCAGATCATTTGGTGCATTGGTTGGTAAAGGCGCATCAAAGCTGGAAACCTCAACCTCAGGGCCTGTGACAGGTTGGCCCCCGGGCTTGACCCAGGTTAACCTGCCTACAAGCACATCCGGGTCATTGCGGGTTAGCTCAAGCGTAATTCTAAAATCAAAGAGGCTGTTATCCGTATCTTTGCTGATAACGGTTACTTGTGGTGTGTTTGGTTTTTTTGACAATGCTTCTTTTACGGCCCGGCATGTTGCAGTTGCCATGATAGCGTCATCGCATTGCAGTGAGATGCGCATCACTGGTGCACTGCCCGCTTCAACCGGTGCTGCGAACAATAGGGTAACGAAAGATGCAAATACGAGTGCCATATTAAAAAATCCTAATTTCGTGCGGTGAGGTCTCAATTTACAGATCCTGCCAGATTGTTGTTTCGAAATAATGGCCAATAAGTAAGGTAGATAAAAGGACGACGCACATTTAATCAATATAATTTACGTCTGATTGCATAAATGGGCTGATAATTGCCAACCTATCTTGCAAACGCGTGTTCGCTTTGGCCCGCGGGCCGCTTTCCACACGCGTTCATTTGCAATTTTATAATCTGCAACTTCAGCCCTTTATGACAACACGTTATTCTGCCGGCAGCCCATCCAGGGTTTCGCGCGCGGTGATAAATTGCGGTAAGGGGCTATCGCCGGCAAGTTCCAAAGTGCGGGTTAAAACCTCGCGGGCTTTGGCCGTGTTTTTCATTGCAACATAAGTCATGCCCAAATGGAATTGTGTCAGTGCATCTGTTGGCAGTCCCACGGCCGCAGGTTTCAGATACTCAAGAGCCTCTTCATAATTTCCCCGCCGGTATTCGATCCATCCATATGTATCCTGGAATGCAGGAATATTGGAATCGCGCAGGCGTCGGGCAATGGCAAATGCACGCTCTAACCCTTCGGCATCATCACGGTGCGTGGTTATCAAGCTGGCCAGATTGTTTGCCACAATCAGAGAATTGCTGTTTTTCTCATATAAGGCTTCGTATATTGCGATAGCGCCATCAAAGTTTCCATTTCTCTCGTGCTCGCCAGCCTTGATCCACATAAGTTGAGGCGCGCCGTCTGTTGCGGTGATCCCGGCATCCAGCACGGCTGTTGCCTCATCTTTACGACCGTTATTTTGCAACATTCCGTAGTATGTCTGTATCAACCTTGCGGAACCTGGTTCATCTGCAAGCAGTGTTTGATATATTTTTTCTGCCTGTTCAGCCTCGCCTTGCAAGGTATGTAGGCCCGCACGCAGGAAAAGCAGAATAGGTTCTTCCGGCGTTTTCGCCAGTTCTTCTTCAAGATAACCTTTTGCCAGATCAGGTTTGCCATTGCGAAGATGTGTGCGCACGATCGTTGCGGCGGCCGCAATTGAAGCGTCGCCCTGATCGACCAGTTGTTGTAGAAAGGCAATATTTTCGTCCCCACGACCTTGGTTTAAAAGCAGGGATGACCGAATAGCATTGGCCAGGCGTTTTGTGTCAGCCGTATCGATCCGACCCAGTTGTTCGATAATACCTTCTGTGCGACCCCAGTCTTTTTGAGCAAGATATATATCGGCCAAAGCTTTTAATATTTGGGTGTTTCGCGGATCCCGGCGCAAGGCATTGATCAGCACGGTTTCTGCTGGAAACAGTTTTTCATCTTCCATAAGGAAGCGGGCATAACGTAAGGATTCAGCGACAGCATTGTTTGAAGCCTCAACCGCAAGCGACAGCCGTTCGCCGGCAAGGCTTCGACTGCCATCACGTATGTGCGCTTGCGCCATAAGTGTCAGCGTATCCACATCGCGCGGGGCCTGATCCAATACTGCACGTAATGTTGTAATCGCCTCTCCGGTTTTATCATCTTGTATCAACCAGCGGGCGCGCATTTTTAACGCGTCGATATTGCCTACATCATCCTTAAGAACTTCTTCAATTAGGGCGCGGGCGCCAATATGATTACCTGTAACCTGCCTGATTTGCGCTAAAGTGACCTTCAGGTTATTTGTTTGGTCAGAAGGTTCTGCATTTTTAAGTACAGTTTCTAAATCGAGCGTCGCTTTTTCTGCATTGCCCGTTTCAAAGTCCAGAACCGCAAGCAAACCGCGATAAAGGTCAGCGTTTTTATCATTGGCAATTAAGGTCTCTAATTCGGCCCGGGCCGCATCTGCCCCTTTTGTTCTCTGTAAAAACTGAACGACTGTGGTTTTGGCTTGTTCAGCGGATTCACCATCACCTTTAGTAAGCTGACGCAGGAATGCTTCTGCTTTGTCCAGGTCCCCGCGTTGAATATACCATGCAATCAATATGCTGCTGATGCGTTCGTTTTCAGGAAACTGTGAGAACATTGCCTGCAAATGCTCACCGATGGCGTCCTGATTTCCCAAAGCGCCAAGGGTCCGTAGCTTTAATTCATGATACTCAAGATTATCCGGCTCGATTTTAAGCGCACTTTCAAGTTCTTCCAAAGCATTTGCATATTTTTCATCACGTAAAAGCTGGTCAATGATGACGCGGCGCGCGAACTGGTTTTCATGGTTGGCTGCCAGAATTATATGGGAAGCATTCACGGCTTCTGACCGTGCTTCCGAATTTTCGTCAAGTATAGCTTGGCGATAGTTCAGCGCGTATGTCATCGACTTGATCATCACATCTTCGGGGGCCAGTTCAAATGCTGCACGAATATGGCGCTCAGCGACATCCCATTTCATGGCCTTTATCGACATTTCACCCAAGGCCCGACGGCCATCAATGTTATCGGGATAAAGTTCTACCAGTCGTATATACTGTGCGTAGCTATCCTGAAACTTTCCGCGATCCCGTTGGATTGAGGCGTAGGACAGGCGGGCAGCTTCATGTCTTTCATTCAGCTTGAAGACATTGCGGAACTCAACAAGTGCCCTTGTGGGATCTCCGGCATCTATAAGTTTCAGACCTGATTGATAGTGTCCTTCTGCACGCTCTTCACCAGTTTCGCATTGAAACAGGAAAAGGGTCAGGGACAAGAGTAGGAAAGACAGAAGACTTGGAGATCGGAGAACCATTTGAAAACCTTGCTTATTAGGATTGCACATATAATTGCACAGTATATCCATATGACGTCTCATTAAAAGTAACTTTTATCAGTAATGAGTACAGTCAAATATGGCGAGCGTCATATAGTGGTTCTGAAGATCAGTAACCCGTCCCGCGCAAAACAACAGTGAATGTTGCCATCAATACCGCCAGATCAGTTCCTGCGGACAATTGAGCATTATAGTCTGCATCGAATTGTGCGCGTGCCGCAAAAGTGCTTTCATTGCGATCTGATATTTGCCAAAAACCGGTAATGCCGGGGCGTAATCTATAATAATCCAAGCCCGCGTAAAGTTCTTGTTGTTCAGGCATCATCGGGCGAGGGCCCACAAGGCTCATATCGCCAACGAAAACATTCCATAGCTGGGGCAGCTCATCAAGTGAAGATTTGCGTAGAAAACGGCCTACCTGCGTGATGCGTGGGTCATTTTTAAGCTTTTGTGTTTCATCCCATTCTGATTTTGCAGCAGGGTTCTGCGCAAGGTATTCATTCAGAAGTATTTCAGCACCTGGAACCATTGTGCGTAACTTCCAAAGTTTAAAAACTTGTCCGTTTTTGCCAATTCGTTGCTGTGTATAGAATGGATGTGTTCCTGTTCTGAACCAGATGAATAAGCCCAACATTCCGATAAGCGGTAATGTTACCGGTGCTGTAATGATCAATAAAACAACGTCTGAAATTCTTTTAAAAAACCGTCGATAAAAACCTTGGTGCCTTAAAGACATACTTAAATTGGGCATTACCCGGATGGTTGTGTTGTGATTGACTATATTTGTATCGTGGATCGACATAATTACACTCTATTCTTTACTCAAGGCCAGAAATACTGGCACTAACTACT
>DAOUQS010000105.1 GCA_030625465.1 Amylibacter sp.
AAACCTGTGGCGGAAGATGCCCGCACAGCGTTGCAAAAGCTGGTGGATAAATTCAGATGACAGGGTTGGCACGGGCGATTTAGAACGATTCTAAGCCAGCTTGACAACACACCGCACGAAGCGCATATTTATTGCAACTTAAAAGGATAAAAACAGATGTTTATTCAAACAGAATCCACACCGAATCCGGCCACATTAAAATTCTTGCCTGGCCAGGCGGTAATGCCAACCGGCACAGCGGATTTCCCCACATCCGAAGCCGCAACCAATTCACCATTGGCGTTGCGTATCTTTGCGATTGAAGGCGTGACCGATTTGTTTTTCGGGCCTGACTTCATCACGGTTACAAAAAACGACCCCATTGACTGGTACCATATCAAACCCGCTATTCTGGGCGCAATCATGGAGCATTTCCAATCCGGCCAACCAGTAATGGAAGGCGAAGGGCTTGCAGCCTCTGGGCACGCAGAACACAGCGGTGAAAACGCGGAAATTGTAATCCAGATCAAAGAGTTACTGGATACCCGCGTACGCCCTGCGGTGGCACAAGACGGTGGTGATATCACATTCCACGGCTTTGAAAACGGTGTGGTTTACCTGCATATGCAAGGCGCTTGCGCCGGTTGCCCGTCGTCCACAATCACACTGAAAATGGGTATCGAAAACCTGTTACGCCATTACATCCCCGAAGTAACCGAGGTGCGCCCCGTTGCCGCCTAAACCCCTTATACTGGCATTTGACACATCGGCTGCACATTGTGCAGCCGCTTTGCTGTCAGGGGACAAGGTTCATCATGCGCGGCTGGAACCGATGCATAAAGGCCAGGCGGAACGGTTGTTTCCATTGCTGGAAGAGGTTCTGGCAGATTGTGGCAAACAATGGTCTGATCTTGATGCCATCGGGGTTTGCACCGGCCCCGGGAATTTCACTGGCGTGCGCATTGCGGTCGCCTCGGCGCGCGGACTGGCTTTGTCGCTGGGCATTCCGGCCATCGGGATCACAAAACTGGAAGCCATGGCTTACGGCACCAAAGGGTTCGTCAGGCCAATTCTGGATGCACGGCGCGACCGGGTCTATACGCAAGCTTTCGAAAATGGTCTGGCCTTGGATGCGTCGCAGATGATGGCTTTAGCGGATATTTATGACCAATTGGAAGATAATACAGCAGTGCGCGTGATCGCGGATGAAGCACTGGACATTGCAAATGCCCAAGCCGTTGACGGGCTTGTTGTGGCCGTGGGTCACCTTGCGGCGCAACGCTGTGCGCAGGACCAGCCGCGCCCTGCCCCGTTGTATTTACGTCCGGCAGATGCGGCCCTGCCATCGGACCCGCCTGTGGTGATTTTGCCGTGACCCCGAAACAACTGGCGGCATTACATGCAAAATGTTTCAGCCAGCCACGGCCTTGGGATGCACAAGAATTTACCGGTTTATTAAACAGCAACGCGGTTTTTTTGTGCAGGGCCGCATATGGGTTCGCATTGGGGCGGGTTGCCGGGCCGGAAGTAGAGCTGCTGACAATTGCAGTTGACCCTGATTATCGCCGCCAAGGGCTGGCACATGATCTGATGCGCGATTTTGAACAAATGGCAAAAGAAAACGGCGCAAGGGACGCTTTTTTGGAAGTCGCCGAGAATAATATTGCCGCAATCGGGCTTTATCAGCGGCGCGGCTTTACCCAAACGGGCCTGCGTAAAGACTATTACGCAAGCCTGAAAGGCCCGCGCATTTCCGCAATTGTTATGAATAAACCGCTTTAACCACGCCCGACAAAAGGCATTTTATTGGCCATAATTGTCATCGACAAGATATTGGTATCAAGCGGCAGGTTCGCCATATTGAAAACTGCGCGCGCCGCATCGTGCACATCCATTGTCTCCATCGGCACACCGGTATTCTTGATAAGGTTTTCAACCATTTCGGTACGCGCATTGCCAATGTCTATTTGGCCACAGCAAATGCCCAGATCACGCCCGTCCAGCGAAATCGATTTCGTCAAACCGGTAATAGCGTGTTTGGTGGCGGTATAAGCGACCGAATTTATACGCGGCGTGACCGCAGAAATAGAGCCGTTGTTAATGATACGCCCCCCCGCAACCGTCATATGGCGAAAGGCTTCGCGGGCACACAAAAACATGCCTGTAAGATTTACATCGACCGAAGTTTGCCAGCTTTCCAGTGTCACCGCATCAAAACGGCCCGAAGCCGGAAAAATGCCTGCATTGTTAAACAGCGCATCAATGTGACCAAAGTGATCAGCGGCTTTTGCAAAGGCGGCGATAACCGAAGCTTCATTGGTCACATCACAGGTGATTGCCAGCGCATTTTTGTGGCCATGCGCCAGTTCTTCCAACTTTTCCAAACGCCGCGCAAGCAGGGCGACATTCCAACCCTCTGCGATGAATTTTTGTGCAGTGGCCGCACCGATGCCACTACTGGCCCCGGTTATCAGAATTGTTTTTGTCATCCTATCCCCATATTATCTTGCTAAACGCGCGCGTTACATGCCTATTAGTTTAGACACGGAATATGGACTTCGACAATGACCAAATCAGATAAATCATTTTTCCAACCGGTTTCGGGTATGGAGTTGCCACGTTTTGCAGGCATTCCGACGTTCATGCGTTTGCCCGCGATTGATCTGGACGACCCGAAAATTGCAGATGTGGATATCGGCCTGATCGGGGTGCCTTGGGATGCGGGCACCACCAACCGTCCCGGGCCACGCCACGGCCCGCGCCAATTGCGGGATTATTCCACCATGATCCGATCCACCAATGCGGCAACGGGCCTTAAACCGTTCGAGATGGCGAATTGCGCTGATCTGGGTGATGTCGGCGGCAATCCTGCCGACCTGCAAGATGCGATGGAAAAAATCACCGCCTATTATATGGAAATAAAAACCAAGGGCATTGTGCCAATGACCGCAGGCGGCGATCATCTGACATCACTGCCGGTCTTGCGCGCCTTGGCCAGTGACGGGCCGTTGGGGATGATCCATTTTGATGCCCATACCGACCTGTTCAAGGATTATTTCGGTGGCTTCAAATACACCCACGGCACCCCGTTTCGCCGCGCCATCGAAGAAGGCCTGCTTGACCCAAAACGGGTGATCCAGATCGGCATACGCGGCACATCATACGGCGGCGAGGATATCGAGTTTGGCCGTGCCAATGGCGTGACAATCATCGAGATCGAAGAATTCTTTGAACGCGGCATCAAGGATGTGATGGCCCAAGCGCGCGCCGTTGTGGGTGATCAGCCAACCTATTGCAGCTTCGATATAGATTTCGTCGACCCGGCCTATGCGCCCGGCACCGGCACGCCCGAAATCGGCGGGCCAACCAGCTTTCAAGCGCAACAGGTGATCCGTGAAATGGCAGGTGTTAATCTGATCGGTGCCGACTTGGTCGAGGTTTCCCCCCCGTTTGACCCATCGGGTGGCACCGCATGGCTGGGCGTTTCCCTAATATTTGAAATCTTATGCATGCTGGCCAGCGCACTTGACCGGCGGCGCAATATTTAGCGCTACTCCCTTGTTGTAAAACCCACAATCGCCTATCATCCTTGAACCACATGTATTTAAGGGGGAATAACCGCATGGAGCCAATTAGCCTGACGTTTGAAATGATGGTTGTGCTGGGCTTGCTGGGCTTTACTATATTCCTGTTTGTCTCCGAAGTAATCCGTGTCGATCTGGCAGGGCTGCTGGTGATGGTGATCCTTGGCGGGTTAAGCTATCTGCCGGGCCTAGGCGATCTGGCCGATGTCACACATCTGTTTGACGGCTTTGCATCCAACGCGGTAATCTCGATCATTGCAGTGATGATTATCGGGGCGGGTCTGGATAAAACCGGCCTGATGACCAAAGTTGCCGCCATGATCCTGAAATTTGGCGGCTCGACCGAAAAACGCGTCGTCCCGATTATATCCGGTACTGTCGGGGTGATTTCCAGCTTTTTGCAAAACGTCGGGGCCGCGGCATTGTTCCTGCCTGTGGTCGCACGCATTTCATCACGCACCGAAATCCCCTTGGGCCGCTTGCTGATGCCGATGGGATTTTGTGCCATCCTAGGCGGCACCATGACCATGGTTGGCTCATCCCCGCTGATCCTGCTGAACGATCTGTTGATCACCGCAAACAAAGACTTGCCCGCAGATGCACAAATGGCCCCTTTCAGCCTGTTTTCAGTTGCACCCGTCGGGGCGGCACTAATCGTATCGGGCATCCTTTATTTCGTCTTATTCGGCCGTTGGGTTTTACCGAAAACCGCGGCCCGGGCGGATGCCAGCTCGGCCCAGTCTATCAAGGACTACCTGAAACGGCTTTACGGGCTGAAAGCCGATATTGTCGAGGTCATCATCCCCGAAGGCAACATTCTGATAGACGAGACATTGGGCGAAATTATGGATGCGCACCACATGTCTATTATCGGGTCTTATTACAACGGGCAGCGCTGGCTGGCACCGCTGGTCACGACAAAAATCCAGGCGCCATGCCGCTTGGCTATTCTGGGCCGCAAAAAGGTGATCGAGGAGTTTGCCGATCTCTATAACCTTACAATTCTGCCGGGCCTTGAGATTTTTCGCGAGGAATATACCGCGACGAAATCAGGCGTGGCTGAAATCGTCATCCCGCCGGACAGCGGCGTTATCGGCAAGTCGGCCCGCGAAGTGCGCCTGCGCGGCACATATGGTCTGAACCTGCTGGCTATTCACCGTGGCGACGAGACCCTAAGCCGGGTTGAAACCAAAGAACATACTGCCTGTCTTCTGGGGCAGGAACCGATACATGCAGGCGATACGCTGGTGGTCCATGCCCAATGGGAAAATCTGGCGCGCGCATCTAAAAACCGCGACTTTGTCGTTGTAACCTCGGATTACCCGCAAGAGGAATTACGCCCGCACAAGGTTGGCTGGGCACTGCTTTTCTTCGGCATCGCCTTGGCCTTGATCCTGCTTACCGATGTGCGCCTGTCACTGGCCCTGCTGGTCGGCGCGGTCGGCATGATATTGTCGCGCGTGATCTCGATCGACGAGGCTTACGGCGCGGTTGGCTGGAACACCGTGTTCTTGCTGGCCAGCCTGATCCCGCTGGGCCACGCGGTGCAATCAAGCGGCACGGCGGAATGGATAGCGCAACAAGTGTTGATCCTGCTGGACGGCTGGCCGATCTGGGCTTTACAAACCGGTGTGGCGGTATTGGCCACAGTATTTACGCTGATCATGTCCAACGTCGGGGCCACGGTACTGCTGGTCCCCTTGGCGGTATCCATCGCCGTCGCTTCGGGTGGAGACCCTGCGGTTTTCGCCATGACCGTCGCCATATCCACCTCGAACTCGTTCCTGATCCCGACCCACCAGGTCAACGCCCTGATCATGGGCCCCGCAGGCTACCGCGTAAAAGACTTCGTCAAAACAGGTGGCATCATGACAATCATATTCCTTGTGGTCTCAATGCTAATGATGAACGTGGTGTTTGGTTAGTTTCGCGTTGGGGGCACTGGCAGCGTTTGAATGGCGGGGATTAGCATCCATCATTACCGGATACCCGTGCACCGTAATTTTATTCTCATGGTTTGCAGGCAAACTACCGCCAGCCAGCGGATGCACCGCATTCCTTTTGAAATCGCCACTGAATTTTGCATTGCCCGTAGATAATTCAATTCAGAACAAGCCAAGAAACCGTTTGCGCGGTTTTGGCGGAACAAACGTGGTGTGAAACGTCGTATTGGGGAAAAACGGGCTGATTGACGAATTAAAAATTGCACGGTTTTTAAAATAATCATTTGGGTAGATATGCGTTTCACGCCCTAAGAGCGTGGCGACGATACCGATATGAAGTCGATTTGTATGTACGATTTTGTAACGCGAGATCGCATTAATAAATCCTTTAACCGGGGTATTAACACGGCCTTTTTTCGAAACATCATAATTCCCGCGAGGAACGACAAGACCTTCCGGAGCTTCCAGATCCTGCCTTAAAAAATATCCCACCTCTTTGCGTGGTTCTGGTGCGACGGGTTTTAAAAAGAAAGCCATGTCGTGGCAAAATGATGCGTCCGGAAGTCGCGCTTGGCTTTCGAAACGGTCACGTACAAAGACGTGCATATCCGGTGCGAAAGTTAACTGGCTAAGGTCCATATCAATTGTCGAGGGCAGCAAGACCGCGGTTTGAAAGGACTGTGTCAGTTGAGCGGTGATTTGCGGCGTGTCATAGCGGCCACAAAATGCCCCACCTCCACCGCAAACGACGACCGGTGCGGAATATCCTGATTTAACGATCTCCGCTTCCAAGGTCGTCCGTTTTTTTATGACGTCATTGGCAATAACCGTATGATATTTAAAATCATAATGCTGAAAGAACCGCTCAGTACCTTCACGAATGATACTATCCCCCCAATTGCCTGGGCTAAGCAAAAAGACGATAGGGCGATCTTGTGTAATATTGTTCAATTCAAATGCAAGTTTGTCAAAAGCGGCGTGTATAGTTTCAACCATGTCCATATCCTGTACCGGGCGGGTTATGCGCAAGGCAAATAGTATGCGCTTTCGCTGGCACCACAAGGCTCTTAGATTCTTTTCGTTTTGTCAATTTCGCTTTATTTACCCCGAACAGTGAAGCGGCTGGATAGCAAATAGATTCAGCATTTTTACTGGGTTGCGATCAAGGTTTATCAGGTAGGTGACCGGGTGACTTATTTCCATTAGCGCCTTCCCATGGGAGTGGTTCTGGATTTCAAACGCTTGATATAGACATCAACCGCATCTCGTGTAACCCCCTTAGAAAGGTCAGCGCGAACGTCCCACATGCTGGCCAATACTTTCCGCCTATCGGCTTGATATTTTGGGATGGGCATTTTCGCAATAATCGCCCCAAGATTGCCGTTGTGCGCAAATAATTCAGGCATTTCGCGGCCCGATGTCAAAATACCAAGGCGCGTTCGAAGGCACTTATAGCAAACCCCACAATTCCCGCCATGCGATTGTTCGGTGTAACAAACAGAGATGTGGCTTGCGAC
>DAOUQS010000178.1 GCA_030625465.1 Amylibacter sp.
CAACCGGGCCGTGGCCGCTTTGTGCCGCGCCCTGCATTTGCATCTGCACAAACTGCATTAAGCAAGTGGAAAGAGTTGAACAGCCCGCGTAAAGTGGAACGTGATCCGCTGAATATTCCTGCGGGCATCTGATAAGGGTTAATTTCGTGAGCAAAGAAGTCATCATAGAAACCAAGGGCTTGGACTTGACGTTTGAAACAAACGACGGGCCTGTACATGCTTTGAAAGATATTAACCTGACAGTAGAGAAGGGTGATTTTATCTCCTTTATCGGGCCTTCGGGCTGTGGGAAAACCACGCTTTTGCGGGTAATTGCGGATCTGGAAACCCCCACGGGTGGTACGGTTTCGGTGAACGGTGTCTCTGCGCATGAGGCGCGGATGGCGCGGGCTTATGGCTATGTTTTTCAGGCGGCGGGATTGTATCCCTGGCGCACTATCGGGGGCAATATCAAGCTGCCTCTGGAGATCATGGGGTATAGCAAAGACGGGCAGGAAGAGCGGGTTTCAAAGGTGCTGGAACTGGTGGAGCTGGCAGGATTTGAACAGAAGTTTCCGTGGCAGCTTTCGGGCGGGATGCAACAGCGTGCAAGTATTGCGCGGGCGCTGGCATTTGACGCCGATATTTTGCTGATGGACGAGCCGTTTGGCGCATTGGACGAGATCGTACGAGACCATTTGAACGAGCAATTACTGGCACTTTGGGCGCGCACCCATAAGACGATTTGTTTTGTGACGCATTCGATCCCTGAAGCGGTATTCCTGTCGACCAAGATTGTGGTGATGAGCCCGCGTCCGGGACGGATTGCGGATGTGATCGAAAGCACATTGCCCAAGGAACGGCCATTGGAAATTCGGGACAGCAAAGAGTTTATCGAGATTGCACACCGCGTGCGCGACGGGCTGATCGAGGGGCATTCAAATGGTTAATGCAGCTCAAACGACGCTGTCTGTATCACGTCTGTTAACGATTTTACCGGTGGAAATCGGGATATGAGGTCATTTGCCCCTGTTTTGACGGTCGTCGGTGCGATCATGGTGATCTGGTACGGGGCGGCTGTGGCCCTGAATTCATCCTGGGCCTACGATAAGGCCAAGCGGGCAGATGTGACGTTGAGTTTTTCTGAAATGGTCGCCGATACAATGGCGCAGAAAAAGCCGTTATTGCCGGCCCCGCATCAGGTTGTTGCCGAGATTTACAAAACCACGGTTCTGAAAAAAATCACCTCGAAACGATCATTGATCTGGCACGGCTGGGTTACCTTGTCGGCGACACTTCTGGGTTTCGCGATGGGGACGGGTTTCGGGATTTTACTGGCGGTGGGAATTGTGCATAGTCGCGCGATGGATATGTCGGTGATGCCCTGGGTGATCACCAGTCAAACCATTCCGATACTGGCCGTGGCCCCGATGATTATCGTGGTGCTGAATGCGGTGGGCATATCGGGGCTTTTGCCAAAAGCGTTTATTTCGATGTACCTGTCATTTTTCCCGGTTGTGGTCGGCATGGTCAAGGGGCTGCGGTCGCCTGATGCGATGCAGATGGACCAGATGCGCACTTGGAGTGCGACGCAATCGACGATGCTTTGGAAACTGCGCTTGCCCAGTTCTATGCCGTATCTGTTTCCGTCTTTGAAGATCGCCATGGCGGCTTCACTGGTTGGTGCTATTGTGGGCGAATTGCCGACAGGGGCTGTGGCCGGACTGGGTGCGCGGTTGCTGGCGGGTAGTTATTACGGGCAGACCATTCAGATATGGAGTGCGCTAATCTCGGCGGCGGTATTGGCCGCGACTTTGGTGGCGTTGATTGGGTTGATACAGAATATCACATTGAAACGAATGGGGATGCTGCGATGAGCTGGATTATTGGTGCATTACTGTTTTGGGCGGCGATGTGGCTGCTGAATGTGCAACTGTCAAAGCGACCACAAACGCGGGCGCTTTCACTGCTGGTGCCGCTTATCTTTGGCGTCACACTTCTGGTTTTGTGGGAAGGCATGGTGCGGGGCTTTCAGATTAGCCCGATTTTGTTGCCGCCGCCTTCGGCAATCAGTGTGCGCTTTGCAAACAGCCTGCCGATCTTGTGGGTGGATTTTGTGCAAACCTTTGTGAAAGGCGCAATGTCCGGCTATATTATCGGTTGCGGTTCGGCGTTTCTGATGGCGATTGCGGTGAACCGCTCGCCGTTTTTACAACGCGGGCTGCTGCCTGTGGGCAACTTTGTGGCTGCCTTGCCGATTGTGGGCATGGCGCCGATTTTGGTAATGTGGTTCGGCTTTGACTGGCAATCGAAAGCGGCCGTTGTGGTGGTGATGGTATTTTTCCCGATGCTGGTAAACACGGTCGAGGGGCTGAAGGCCAGTGACCATATGCAGCGCGATTTGATGCAGACTTATGGCGCCAGTTATTGGCAGGGCTTGATGAAGCTTAGCCTGCCTGCGGCGATGCCGTTTATCTTTAACGGGTTAAAGATCTGTTCGACACTTGCGCTTATTGGCGCGATTGTGGCAGAGTTCTTTGGCTCACCTATCAAAGGCATGGGCTTTCGGATTTCGACAGAGGTCGGCCGGCTGTCTTTGGATATGGTCTGGGCGGAAATTACAGTGGCGGCTTTAGCAGGTTCGGCATTTTACGGTGTGGTGGCATTAATAGAGAAGCGCGTAACCTTCTGGCACCCATCGCAACGCGGATAAGATTATAAAACTTAAGTTCAACAAGGGAGAATAACAATGAACAGACTATTAACAACAGCACTTGCGGGTGTTTTGGCACTGGGGACTTCGGTGGCGCATGCGGCTGACGACGTAAGTTTGCAGCTGAAGTGGGTAACGCAAGCGCAGTTTGCCGGCTACTATGTGGCTTTGGACAAAGGTTTTTACAGTGACGAAGATCTGAATGTCACGATTAAACCGGGTGGCCCTGATATTGCACCGGCGCAAGTTATTGCGGGTGGCGGGGCCGATGTGGTTCTGGACTGGATGCCGTCTGCACTGGCGTCACGCGAAAAAGGTCTGGATCTGGTCAATATTGCACAGCCGTTCAAGACATCCGGCATGATGCTGACGTGTCGTAAGGATGCGGGCATTTCCTCACCTGCGGATTTTGCCGGTAAAACACTGGGTGTCTGGTTCTTTGGTAACGAATATCCGTTCCTGAGCTGGATGAACAAGCTGGGTCTGAAAACTGACGGCTCTGACGGTGGTGTGACGGTTCTGAAACAAGGTTTTAATGTTGACCCGATTTTGCAAGGTCAGGCCGCTTGTGTGTCAACCATGACATATAACGAGTATTGGCAGATTATTGACGCGGGTCTGACTGCCGACGATCTGGTGGTGTTCAAGTATGAAGACCAGGGTGTGGCCACACTTGAAGACGGTATGTATGTTCTGGGTGAGAACCTGAAAGATGCGGCGTTCAAGGACAAGATGGTACGTTTCGTGCGTGCGTCTATGAAGGGCTGGAAATGGGCCGAGGCTAATCCTGATGAAGCGGCTGGTATTGTGCTGGACAATGATGCGTCAGGTGCGCAAACAGAAGAGCACCAAAAACGTATGATGCGCGAAATTTCCAAGCTGACATCGGGTTCCAACGGCGCACTTGATCCGGCGGATTTCCAACGCACAGTGGACAGCCTGATGTCCGGTGGTTCTGATCCTGTGATCACCAAGCAACCTGTTGGTGCCTGGACGCATGAGATTTCGGATGCTGCACTGAACTGATCTGTAATATAAGCTTTGAAGAAATGCGTCACGTTTCATGCGTGGCGCATTTCTTGTTTGAAGACCATTAATGTGTTTGGATAGAAGAATAGCACTGCTGAATGGGGGGAGTATGCTTTATTCTGGTTTAAGAGTTTTACTGAAAACACTGGGTCTGTTGTTTTTTGCAGCCGGGATAAGCCATGCGGCTGAATTCAAGTTCCCGGAACGTAGTTTTGGCCAGTTGTTACTGGTTCCCAACCAAACCACGGGCGGCAATGATACGCTGATTACGGCCCAAAAGGGTGGGGCGTTCGAGTCTATTTCAGAATTCAACCCGGATGACCGTTATCGCCAATTCGGCGCGCCGGTTGCGCGATTGGATATGTTGTTGGAAGATGGCAGCGGGGATCGGTATGTTTCCACCTGCACTGCCAGTTTGGTAGCGGTTGATGTTTTGCTGACCAATTATCACTGCATTCCGGGCATGAAAAAAGACGTGAAAGTGGTGCGATCCATTGCCGTCTTTGATTACCTGCGCGAAGATCAGGACGATGCCCCGCGTTATGAGGTGGATGTGACACCTATTGCGGCGAATTATGACAAGGATTTTGCCTTGTTGCGGGTCGCGGATGATCCCGGTGAAAGGTTCGGTTACTTTAAAATGCAGCCACAAAGGGCGAAGGCCAACCAATCATTGTTTATCATCCATCATCCTGCGGGTATGCCCAAACGGTTGACGCGGTTTCGCTGCAAGGCCTATGCGCCTGAACCCTATGCGCAGGTTTATTTCCGGCA
>DAOUQS010000314.1 GCA_030625465.1 Amylibacter sp.
GACTGGATGAATATGCCTTTGATGGCAGAGCGGTATATGGCCAGTAAACCGAAACGCATGGGGCTGACACATGCTTTGCTGGCGCCATATGGTGCCTATAAAACGGGGGATGGCCACCAGATTCTGATCTCGATCCAAAGCAATCGTGAATGGGCGGTGTTTTGCGATAAAATTCTGGATCAGGCTATACTTGGTACTGATCCGCGGTTCTTGGACAATGCTGACAGGGTTGCAAACCGCACGGCGCTTGATGTGTATGTAAATACGGTTTTAGGCAGCTCTACCAAAGCCGTGTTGATGCAGGATTTGGGTGCCGCCAATATCGCCTATGCCCAGCTTAGCACCGTGAAGGATTTGTCAGCGCATAAGTTTTTGCGGAACCTTTCGGTGAATTTTTCCGGCACAGAAATAAAGCTGGCCGATTTGCCTGTTGAAGCAGAAGGTGCGCGCAAAACAGAAGTGCCAACACTGGGGCAGCATAATGCACAAATTAACACCGAGTTTGGTGAAGGTAATAAGGTAAGCCAATGAAATATGAACAAACCCACCCCGATATTCGTGAAGCCGTGGCAAAGTTATGTGCGGATTATCCCGGCGCATACTGGCGCAAGCTGGATCGTGAACAGGCTTATCCGACAAAGTTTGTGACCGCTTTGACCAAGGCGGGTTTTCTATCGGCACTGATCCCCGAAACGTTTGGCGGTTCCGGATTAACGATTTCCGCAGCAGCGGCCATATTGGAGGAAATACATTTGAACGGGTGCAATGCTGCGGCTTGCCACGCGCAGATGTATACCATGGGAACCTTGCTGCGGCATGGCTCGGATGTGCAGAAGGAAACCTATCTGCCCCAGATTGCATCGGGTGATTTGCGCTTGCAGGCATTTGCGGTAACCGAACCCACAAGTGGTACCGATACCGGCGCGTTGCGGACTGTTGCCAAGCGTGACGGGGATGATTTTGTGGTTAATGGCCAGAAAATCTGGATTTCACGTACCCAGCATTCCGACTTGATGATCCTTTTGTGTCGTACCACCCCGTTGGACCAGGTTGCCAAAAAAACCCACGGTCTTTCGGTTTTGCTGGTTGATATGCGCGAAGCGGATGAAAAATCACTGCATATACGCCCCATTCGCACAATGATGAACCACGCTACAACGGAAATGTTTTTTGATAACCTCAGGGTGCCTGCCAAAAACCTGATCGGCGAAGAAGGTAAAGGCTTTCGCTACATTCTGTCGGGAATGAATGCCGAACGTATTTTAATCGCGGCGGAATGTATTGGTGATGCGAAATGGTTTATTGAACGCGCTTGTGACTACGGGCGTGATCGAAAAGTTTTCGGACGGCCTATTGCCCAAAACCAAGGCGTGCAATTCCCCATCGCGCAAGCCTATGCCAAAATGCGCTCGGCTGAATTGATGCTGAAAGAGGCGATCAGGCTGTATGAGGCGGGTGAAAATCCGGGCGAAGAGGCAAATCTGGCAAAAATGCTTGCAGCGGATGCATCATGGGCGGCGGCAGAAATGTGCGTACAAACCCATGGCGGATTTGGATTTGCCGAAGAATATGATATCGAACGGAAGTTCCGCGAAACCCGCCTGTATCAGGTCGCCCCGATTTCAACCAACCTGATCCTGTCCTATATTTCAGAGCATGTGCTGGATTTACCGCGGTCATTCTAGGGCTGATCCTAGACCCATGCAGTGCCTTTCATGGTGACGCCAGTATTGTCACGCCCACACCAGCATTTTATTGATCCGTCATTTGTGCGGGCCATTCCGGTCACGAAGCGGGCGGTATTATCAAGCGGGGTCACGCCGCGATAAGCAAAGCGTTTAAGTGGTTTGCCAAGCGTGTTTTCCGCCAGGGTTGCCATAAGGATTGCCTGCAATGGGCCGTGAACCACCAACCCGCCGTAACCTTCAACCTTTGTCGCATAAGGGTGGTCGTAGTGAATACGGTGCCCGTTGAATGTCATTGCCGAATAGCGAAACAGAAGTGTCGGGTCGGGGTCGGTCCAGGCCAAGGCCTCTGCTTTTGGCAAGTCCACTTTGCGCGTGGTCGGCCTTTGTGCGGTTGATGCAATGTCGCGGTAAACAATATCGTGCCGCTCATTAATCCTTACCACGTCATCAACCAGATATTCGTGGTTAACGGTCACAAAACACAAGGCACCGGATTTACCGGTTTTTGCCTGAATATCCATGATAGTGGACCGTCTTGTGACAAGATCACCAATAAGAAGCGGCG
>DAOUQS010000113.1 GCA_030625465.1 Amylibacter sp.
ATCGTGATGTCGTCTTTTTCACCAACAATATAAATGGGGTCTTGTAGAACCGCAGTTTTTGAACGGTCCAGGTAACGCACAAATTCCTTCACGCCACCTTCGTAAAACAGCACAGTTTCCAAAGGCTCGGCAGGGCGTTCATCACGCAGGATGATTTTGACACCAGAGTTCAGAAATGCCAGTTCACGTAAGCGGTTTTCCAGGGTTTTGAACACATAGTCGCGGTTGGAGAATGTATCGAGTGAGGCCATGAACCGCACTTCAGTACCGGTTTCACCTTTTGCTTCACCTATAACTTCCAGATGCTTGACCGTATCGCCATGCTCAAAACGTGCGATATGGACTTTGTCATCGCGCCAGATTTTCAGCTCTAGCCAATTAGACAGCGCATTCACAACAGACACGCCCACGCCGTGCAAGCCACCTGATACCTTGTAAGAATTGCTGTCGAACTTACCGCCCGCATGCAACTGTGTCATAATCACTTCGGCGGCAGAAACGCCTTCTTCTTCGTGAATGCCCACGGGAATTCCACGGCCATTATCACGCACTGAAACGCTTTCATCTTCGTGGATTGTAACCGATACAAAATCCGCATGTTTGGCCAAGGCTTCATCAATACCGTTATCGACCACTTCATAAACCATATGGTGCAGACCAGAGCCATCATCCGTGTCGCCAATGTACATGCCCGGGCGCTTACGCACAGCTTCTAAGCCTCTAAGAACCTTAATAGAATCCGCGCCGTATTCTTCTGGTGTTTGTTGCTCGTCAGACATTTAACTATCCCGTTATATTTAACATTAGATATACGGGTTTTCAGCCAGATTGTCACGCCTGAACCACAAAATTTTGTGTAAGGCGCCTAGGTTCCGCCGATAAGCTGGCCATCATCATCCAAGGCCCAGAACGGATTGTGCGCCACTTCCCAAAGATGCCCGTCTGGGTCGGCGAAATTGCCCGAATAACCACCCCAGAAAACCTCTTTCGGTTCCGTGATGATAATGGCCCCTGCGGCAACTGCATCGGCAAATGCGCAGTCCACTTCTTTGGGTGAGTTGTAATTTGTCGCCAAGGTGATCGTACCTGTTGAGCGTTCATGGATAGGCATGCCAAGATCAGTGATCAATGCGTCTTTAGCGTAAAGTGCAAAAAATTGGCCTGCGATTTTATAAAAGGCAATCTTGTCATTGCCCCCCTCGGCCTCAACCCAACCAAGGGCGGTGTAGAATGTGCGTGATTGTTCAAGATCGGCAACCGCCAGCGTGATCATGGTTATCCGTTGGGGGGTCATTTGCCGTCTCCTAATGCGCTTTCACAGATGATACGCCTGCTTCATCCATGACTTCCAAATACATTGCCCGCGCGCCCATTGCATCAAACAATTCCGCGCCTGTTCCTGTCATCCACGCCTGCGCACCCAATGCACATATTTCGTCATATAGGGCAGCGCGGCGGTCTGCATCCAAGTGGGCTGCGACTTCATCCAGTAAATAAATCGGCGGCGCCCCGAAATCTTGTGACAAAGCACGGCCATTAGCAAGGATTAGTGACACAAGCAGGGCTTTTTGCTCCCCGGTCGAACATTGTTTGGCCGGCGTTCCCTTGGCGGTATAGACGGCCTGCAGATCATCGCGGTGCGGCCCCACCAACGTGCGCCCTGCTGCCATATCGCGCGGGCGGCTTTCCCTGAACGCGGTCAGCAGATCGTCCTTGTCGGTGATCACTGCACCAGCTTCGGCCCCAAGCAAGGTTAGATCCGCTGCCGGGAAGGCAGTATCCGCACCTTTTTGCGCTTCTTGCAAACGTGCGACGGTCATCACCCGATTGCTTTCGATAATCGCACCCGCTTCGGCCATTTGATTTTCAACAGCCGCGTACCACGACGGGTCGCGCACGCCATCCTTCAACATACGGTTGCGTTCGCGCATGGTCTTTTCATAGATCACAGATTGTTCCGCATGGCGCGGCTCCATGCTCATGGTCAAACGATCCAGAAACCGCCTGCGGCCTTCGGCACCTTCAACCCAAAGCCGGTCCATCACGGGCACTAGCCAGACGATGCGTGCCAACCTGCCAAGGGCCAGTTGCGGCGCAGCTTTACCGTCGATCAAAACACTACGCGAGCCTTCACCCTTGTAGCTGGTTTCAACTTCATGGATATGCCCCAGACTTTCCAGTATGCCCGAAACCTTCCAACCCAAGACCTCAGGCGCACGCGCCATTTCATCCACTGTCGCACGGCGCATCCCGCGCCCCGGTGACAACAGGGAAATTGCTTCCAGAATATTGGTTTTGCCTGCCCCGTTAGCCCCATATATCGCAATAGGGCGCCCGTCGGTTTCAATGGAAACACGTTTATGGGATCGGAAGTGTGAAAGCGTTAAGCTTTGTAATGCAAGGCCCGCCAAGCGGTTACACCCGCATTGGCATCACGACGTAAACAGCACTTTCATCATTGCCTTCACGCATCAAGGTTGGATCACCTGATGAATTAAACAAGAACACCGCATTTTCACGGTCAACCTGCCCTGCAATTTCCAGCAAGTATTTGGCATTAAAGCCAATTTCCAGTGGTTCATCGCCATATGCCACCGCTAGCTCTTCTTCCGCAGCACCGCTATCGGGGGCATTTACGGTCAGGATCAGGCGGTCTTCGTCCAATGATAATTTGACGGCGCGTGAACGCTCGGACGACACGGTGGAAACCCGATCAACCGCTTGGGCAAACTCTGCTGCGTCCACTTCCAGACGGCGGGTATTACCCTGTGGAATGACGCGGGTATAATCGGGGAATGACCCGTCGATGACTTTAGAGGTCAGGGTTATTTCAGGCGTGGCAAACCGGATTTTAGTTTCGGAAACCGACACCGCAATTTGCATTTCATCGTCATCCATCAGCTTGCGTAACTCGTTGACGGTTTTGCGCGGAACAATCACGCCCGGCAGATTTTCGGCACCGTCAGGCAATGGCGCATCGATGCGCGCCAGACGGTGACCGTCAGTTGCAACGCAACGCAAAACTTTACCGTCCGCCCCGTCAGATGCATGCATATAAACACCATTCAGATAGTAACGAGTTTCTTCAGTTGAAATCGCAAACTTGGACTTGTCGAACAGGCGGCGCAAAACCGGTGCGGCCGCACTAAAATTACAATCGTATTCAGAAGAGGCCATAACCGGAAAATCTTCTTTGGGCAGAGTCGCCAAAGAAAAGCTGGAACGGCCTGCCTTGATTTCCAAACGACCTGAAGCGCCGTCATCCGACAGCTCTACCATTGCGCCATCAGGCAATTTTCGGACAATTTCGTGCAATGTATGCGCACCAACCGTTGTCGCACCGGCGCGTTCAACCATAGCCGGGGCTTTGTCGATTACTTCGATGTCCAGATCGGTCGCACGAAAGCTGATCCCGTCGCCTTCGGCCTCAATCAGGACATTGGCCAGTATTGGAATTGTATTGCGTCGCTCTACAACAGATTGCGCCTGAGACATTGCCTTTAGCAATGCGCTGCGTTCGATACTGACTTTCATATTCCCGCTCCCTGATCGTGTGGGCCCCCATTATCTGGGATCGGCACCCTACCCGATATATCGGTTTATTCAATGTTAAAGGTACACTTTACGGGAATGCGCCCAAGGTCAAGACCGCAGTGTAATACCAGCCAAATTGGTTTGTGATGGGTTAGGCTTCAAGCATTCTGCGCAACAGTTCCACATCTTCGGCGATTTGGTTATCGACTGTGCAAAGCGCTTCTATTCTTTTGACGCCGTGCATCACTGTTGTATGATCCCTGCCGCCAAAACTGCGGCCGATTTCAGGCAATGATTTAGAGGTCAGCTTTTTCGCCAGAAACATAGCAACCTGACGCGGGCGAGCGACTGATCTTGCGCGGCGCGGGCTTAATATATCAGTCATGCGCAGATTATAGTGATCCGCTACTTTGCGGATAATCTCATCAATGGTGACTTTGCGATCTGAAGCACGCAACATATCGGCCAGCGACTCTTGCACCACATCCAAAGTAACCTCACGCCCGACAAGGGATGCGAATGCAAACAGGCGGGTTAAAGCCCCTTCCAATACGCGCACATTGTTCGATATACGATGCGCCAAGAATTCCAGAACACCGTCGGCAAGTATAACTTCCGGATAATGCTTTAATTGCGCTTCGGCTTTGGATTGCAGGATGCCCAATCGTAATTCGTAGTCTGTCGGGTGCAAGTCCACGACTAAACCCCACTGAAGGCGCGACTTAATGCGTTCTTCCAGCCCGTCGATTTCACCGGGGGCACGATCCGCCGAGATTATGATCTGTTTATTTTGATCGACCAGCGCGTTGAATGTATGAAAAAATTCATCCTGGGTGCTGTTTTTGCCGGCAATGAATTGTACATCATCAACCATCAACACATCAACAGACCGGAAAATTTCCTTAAAGCTCATCGTGTCTTTGAAACGCAAGGCTTGCACGAAACGGTACATGAATTGTTCGGCCGAAAGATACAGAACTTTTGCTTTCGGGTTTTTTTCCTGAATTTCCCAGGCAATCGCGTGCATCAAATGGGTTTTGCCCAGACCGACACCGCCATAAAGGAATAGTGGGTTGAATGTAACAGGGCCGCCTTTTGCCACACGGCGCGCCGCTGCATGGGCCAGCTCATTAGGTTTGCCAACCACAAAGTGATCAAACGTATAGCGCTTATCAAGTGGTGCGCCAAGCAAGTCGCCAGACCCGGTTGGCGTATGGTTTTTGTATGCAGCAGTTGTTTTCTTTGCTTTTGGTTTGATTTCCGCTTTGACCAAGGCGCCGGCCTTGAAATCCAAACGATCCACAGCAACACCTTCCCGGGTCATCATTATCGCGATCTTATCGCCATAATTACGGTTGACCCATGTCCCGATAAAGCTTGTCGGTGATGCAAAGGAAGCGACACCATCAATAACCTTCAAAAGGTTCAATGGTTCAATCCAGTTTTGAAAGGCATCATCGCCAATAATTCCCGGTAGTTGGTCGCGAACGCGCCCCCAGCAGTCAAATTCCATTTTTCAGTCTCATACAGTTATCAGGTTTGGCCCCAAGCCAAGCCCCGGGATTTCCACCCGTTCGTTAATCCCCTGTGCCGGTTTGAATTCAAGTCCCCCTCGAATCCCTCCGACACGTTTACACACAAAGTGGAAAACCCTTTTGCAGAGAAGGCTTCATTCACCACTTGCGCCGCTTCCATTGAACGCACGCCGGAACGGCATAAAAAATAAATCTTGGATGGCATAGAGCCGCCCAGTTGTTCCAGTAGATGCGTTGCAAAACTTTCGTTCACAGACATATCCGGATATTGCCGCCATTCCAGTAAGATAACCTGTTTGCCCAAGGCACCCAAATCGGGAATGCCGATAAAAGACCATTCGGGCTTTGTCCTGACATCCACAAGAACAGCATCGGTTAGATTTTCCAGGCCGGTCCATGCATCCAAAGGTGTTTCCTCGGTTACACTTTCACATCGTATCGCGGCCATTTCTTCCCCCAACATCTGAATCACTTGCTAGACGTTAACTTGCTTGGGCCAAACCTTTCAATGAATCTTCTCTGTTGACTCAAATATAATTCATTCGAATCCCCCCAGGAAGCCTAAGTACCTGTTTAATATACATTAAATACGCAAAAAGGTACTGCCCGCTTTGAAATCAAAGCGGGACACAGCAGGGTTACGATTTGGAGGTACAAAGGGTGAGAATCCCCTTGGATATTAAAATGATCGTAAAACGACTTGCGATGCCAAACAAGGCGACCAAAAATAGAACATTCAAAAAATACATAAAAAAACGGGGCTAAAAGCCCCGCTTAAAATTTAATTCTGCATTCAGGCTTATGCGCCCAGGGATTTGACCCGTGCAGACAAGCGGGATACTTTCCGGCTTGCTGTGTTCTTATGCATAATACCTTTGGTCACGCCGCGCATGATTTCCGGTTGTGCATTTTTCAAAGCGGCTGCTGCTACTGCTTTATCACCACCTGCAATCGCTTCTTCTACTTTACGCAGAAATGTACGAATGCGGGTACGGCGGGTTTTATTTACAACTGTGCGACGCTCAGCTTGGCGGGCGCGTTTTTTTGCTTGTGGCGAGTTGGCCATGATAGAATCCTGTTATCGTGTTGGACGATGAAGCGGCCTTCTAGAACCGCTAGAGAGTAAAGTCAACTAGGGCCGCGCTATTTATCGCGAAATTGTGCAGCTCTTTTTTCTACAAATGCCGCCATGCCCTCGGATTGGTCCTCGGTGGCGAAAAGCGCGTGGAAAAGACGGCGTTCAAATAGCAGGCCTTCGGACTGGGTGGTTTCATAGGCCCGGTTAACCGATTCCTTGACCGCCATGGTTGCAATGCTGGATTTTTCCGCAATTTTCATCGCAGCCGCTATGGCCTCTGGCATCAGTTTTTTCATCGGAACAATACGGCTGACAAGCCCCGCGCGTTCGGCCTCTTCCGCTTCCATGAAACGCCCTGTCAGGTTCATTTCCATTGCTTTTGACTTGCCCACCAGACGGGTTAACCGCTGTGTGCCGCCCCAACCGGCGACCACGCCAAGGTT
>DAOUQS010000137.1 GCA_030625465.1 Amylibacter sp.
AAATACGCCGCCGAAAACAATATCGAAGTGCTTTATGGTCGCGAACTGGGTGTTGACCCCAAGATGATCGCGGCGGCAGGTGCCCGCATTCAAGAGGCCGTTGATAAAGCCAATGCCGATCAGGGCGAAGTGCCGCTGGAACAAACCGCGCTTGTTGTCATCGGACGCGGCGCATCCGACCCTGATGCCAATGCCAACGTATCCAAAATTGCCCGCATGCTGTGGGAAGGTTTCGGATTTGGCTGGTGCGAAGTGGGCTATTCCGGCGTGACCTTTCCGCTGGTCGAACCCTGTTTGGATCACGTCGCCAAGCTGGGCTATAAGCGCGTTATTGTATTCCCGTACTTCCTGTTTTCAGGCATCCTGATCGACCGGATTTACGGCTTTACCGATAAATGTGCAGGTAAATATCCGGCCATCGAATTTGTCAAAGCCGCCTATCTGAACGACCATGATAAAGTGATCCAAACCTTTGCTGAACGCATCACCGAACAGGTCGGTGAAACACCCCCTGACAACTGTGCCGTTTGCAAATACCGCACCCAGATTTTGGGTTTTGAACATGAGGTCGGCGCACCACAAGAAAGCCACCACCACCATGTGGAAGGCCAAGGCGCCGAAGCGCCGGGATCAAACGTGGAAGATTGCGAACGCTGCGATACCTTTTGCACCGGCGAATGCCGCCTGTATCTGGACGATCACCACCACCATGATCACGACCATGCAAACGGGCACGACCACCATCTCCACGATCATGCCCATGCTGAATACCCCCATGCAAAACACCCGCACGGGCCTGAAAGTACCCGCAAAAAGTGACCAAACAGCCCCCACATATACAGCCGCTGAAATATGAACGTGTGCCCAATGCGATCTACAAGCAAAGTTTTGCTACTGTGGCGAATGAAGCAAATCTGGGACGGTTTCCGCAAGATTTGCAAGCCGTAGTCACGCGACTGATCCATGCTTGCGGCATGGTGGAAATCGCTGACCGCATCAGCTTTTCTGCCGATGCGGGGCAGGCCGGGCGCGAAGCATTGCAGGCTGGCGCGCCGATCCTGTGTGATTGCGAAATGGTCGGTGCCGGCATCATTCGCCGCTATCTGCCCAAAGACAATGATGTGATCGTGACCCTGAACGACCCGATGACCCCTGACCTTGCCAAACAGATCGGCAATACGCGTTCTGCCGCTGCGGTCGAGCTGTGGAAAGGCCATCTGGACGGTGCGGTTGTCGCTATTGGTAACGCCCCCACCGCCCTGTTTCACCTGTTGGAATTGCTGGACGCTGGCTATCCCAAACCTGCCTGCATATTGGGTTTTCCCGTAGGCTTTGTCGGGGCTGCCGAAAGCAAGGCAGAGCTGGCAAGCAATTCGCGCGACTGTAATTTTATCACCCTGCGCGGCCGCAAAGGCGGTTCGGCCATGGCATCCGCTGCCGTTAACGCGCTGGCCGCTGGCCTGATCGAGGTGCGCCAATGACCGCTTGGTTGCACATCATCGGCATCGGCGAAGACGGGCTGGATGGGCTGACAACATCGGCGCGATCTGCCATTGCCTCGGCGGATTATATTGTCGGTGGCAAACGGCATCACGGCTTGATCGGTGATTGTTCGGCCAAGCGCATAAACTGGCCGTCGCCCTTTAACGCATTACTGTCACAGCTACAGGATTTGCGCGGTAAAAACGTGGTGATTTTGGCGACCGGTGATCCCTTGTGGTTCTCGGTCGGCAACAGACTTGCCGCGACCTTTGAACTCCGCGAACTGGCTTTTTATCCCCATATATCAGCCTTCCAACTGGCCGCTTCAAAACTGGGCTGGGCCATGCAGGATACTGATTGCCTTAGCGTGCATGGCCGCCCGCTTGCGCGGATCAAACCGCATGTGCAAAATGCCCGAAAACTGTTGCTGCTGACCAGCAATGGCAAAGCCGTTGCCGATATTGCGTTGATGCTGACAGGCTTGGGTTTCGGCCTAAGCAAACTGACCGCTATCGCCAATATGGGCGGCGCGGATGAGGTGCTATTTGAAGGGTTGGCGCAAAACTGGGCGCATGATGTGCCTGACCTGAACACGCTTGCGGTTGACTGTATCGCATTGCCGAACACGCGGGTTCTATCCCCTGGTTACGGCTTGCCGGATGATGCATTTTTGCATGACGGCACCATGACCAAACAGGATGTGCGCGCGGTCACTCTGGCGAAACTTGCGCCAATGCCAAACGCTTTGCTTTGGGACGTTGGCTGCGGCTGCGGCTCGGTCGCGGTTGAATGGATGCGCGCGGCACAAGGTGCGCGCGCCATCGGAATAGAGGCACGCGACGACCGCCGCACAATGGCCGCGACGAACGCCGATAATCTGGGCGGGTTTGATCTGCAACTGATTGCCGGATCAGCGCCCGCAGCCTTAAACAGCTTGGAAACCCCCGATGCGATTTTCATCGGCGGCGGGTTAAGTGCGGAAGTGTTCGATCTATGCTTTGCAGCACTCAAACCCATGGGGCGGCTGGTTTGCAATGCGGTGACCTTAGGCTCTGAACAGGTGCTTTTGGAAAAATACGGGCAACACGGCGGTGATCTGGCAAAATTGCAATTCGCCCATGCAACCCCCATTGGCGGCAAGGTAGGCTGGAAACCGGCAATGCCTGTCACACAATACTCTGTGGTGAAAAAATGAACGGAAAACTTTACGGCATCGGCCTGGGGCCGGGCGACCCTGAATTGATGACTTTGAAAGCCGCGCGATTAATCAAAGCGGCGACCTGCATCGCTTACCCCATGCTGGAAACCGGCACCAGCTTTGCGCGTTCCATCGCACAGGATCATATCGCTGACGGGGTGCGTGAAATAGCCATCGAAATCCCGATGTCGGTGGCCCGCAAGCCTGCGCAAGACGCTTACGACAAAGGTGCCGAAGAAATTCGCGCCGTGCTGGAAGTGGGGCAGGACATTGTCGTTCTGTGCGAAGGCGACCCGTTTTTCTACGGCTCTTTCATGTATCTTTTTTCCCGCCTGTCGGAAGATTTTGAAGTGCAGATTGTCCCCGGTGTCAACTCGGTTTCCGCCTGTGCGTCCGTGGTCGAACGCCCACTTGTGGCCCGCAGCGAAGTGCTAACAATTGTGCCCGCAACGCTGCCCGCCGATGACCTGTCAGAAAAAATCGCCAATGCCGAAGCGATTGCCGTGATGAAAGTCGGCCGTCACCTGAATAAAGTCAAAGACATTCTTGCCGCGCAAAACCTGATGGATTTCGCCCATTACGTTGAACGCGCAACCCTGCCCAATCAAAAGGCAATGCCGCTGGCGGATGCCCCCGATGTTGCCCCCTATTTTTCAATGATTCTGGTTTCAAAAGGAAATGACCCTTGGCTGTAAAACCCGTTGTAATCTGCCTGTCCCGCTCGGGCCAGACAACCGCCGATAAAATCGCAAAAATCACCGGCTATGCCGTGCATGGCCGCAAGGGCCGTGTCGATCAGGCGGATGCATTTTTTGACAACGCGCTGGACCATATCCGTGATCTGTTTGCTGCCAAAACCCCCGTGATCGGTATCTGCGCTTCGGGCGTTTTGATCCGCGCCGTGGCCCCGATGCTGAACGATAAAACTGCCGAACCACCGGTTATCAGCGTTGCCGATGACGGTTCAACCGTGGTGCCGCTGTTAGGCGGGCATCGCGGTGCCAACCGTTTAGCCAAGGAACTGGCCGGTATGCTTTCGGGCCATGCCGCCGTCACCACCGCAGGCGATATCGCCCTTGGCGTGGCCTTGGATGAACCGCCTTTAGGCTGGCGTTTGGCGAACCCTGAGAATGCCAAGGGTGTTATGGCGGGCCTGCTTTCGGATGGCACAGCGAAGATCAAAGGCGAAAATATCTGGGGTCTGGACAGTAATCCAAATGGCACAGTCACGCTTGTAGCCACCGAAGAAATGACCATAGGCAATGACACAACGCTGGTTTATCACCCGCAAAAAATCACGCTTGGTGTCGGTTGTGCGCGCAACTGTGATCCGCAGGAATTGTGGGAATTGGTGCAAAAAACATTCACCGATAACAACATCGCCCTTGGTTGCATTGCCGCCATCGGCTCGCTTGATCTTAAGGCCGATGAACCGGCGATGAACCTGCTGGCCGCACGTCTGGGCGTGCCGTTTCGGGTGTTCACGGCAGAACAGTTGGAAGCCCATGTCGATCAACTGGAAAACCCATCCGATGTGGTCTTCGCCGAGGTCGGTTGTCACGGCGTATCGGAAGCCGCCGCTTTGGCCTTGGGCAATACAGGCGCAAACCTGAAAATCGCAAAGCAAAAAACCAAAAATGCCACCTGCGCATTGGCCATTTCAAACGCCCCCGTAACAGAACTCAAAGGCAGCACACGCGGCAAACTTTCAATCGTCGGCATAGGCCCGGGGCAGGCATCTTGGCGCACACCCGAAGCCAGCCAACTGGTGGCTGAAGCACAGGAACTGGTCGGATACGGCCTGTATATAGACCTGCTGGGGCCGCTGGCCATTGGCAAAACCCGTTCCGACTTTCACTTGGGCGCAGAAGAGGACCGTTGCCGTTACGCATTGGAACAAGCCGCCAAAGGCAAAAACGTTGCCCTGATCTGTTCGGGTGATGCAGGTATTTACGCGATGGGCGCGCTGGTGTTCGAACTGATGGATCGTGGCGTGGACGAGTTGGGCGTGTCGGATGCCGCCCACCGCGTGGAAATAAAATGCACCCCCGGTGTTAGCGCCTTGCAGGGTGCCGCCGCGCGCGCAGGCGCCCCGTTGGGCCACGATTTTTGCGCCATATCCCTGTCGGATTTGCTGACCCACCGCGCAGACATCATCAAGCGATTGCAAGCCGCCGCCGTCGGTGATTTTGTCATCGCGTTCTACAACCCCGTATCAAAACGCCGCCGCACCTTGCTGGCCGAAGCCCGCGATATTCTGTTGGATCACCGCCCCGCAGATACCCCCGTGATGCTGGCGCGGTCATTGGGCCGCCATGATGAAAGCATCCGTTACGTTCACCTTGCCGATCTGGAAGTCGACGATGTGGATATGATGACCGTGGTTCTGGTAGGCTCAAGCAATTCGAAACTGGCACAATTGGGCGAAGGCCCGCGCATGTATACGCCGCGCGGCTATGCCCGCAAAATTGATGGAGACCTGTCATGAAAGTCTATTTTATCGGTGCCGGCCCCGGCGACCCCGACCTGATTACGGTCAAAGGCAAAGCCCTGATCGAACGCTGCAAAGTGTGCCTATACGCAGGTTCATTGGTGCCAGAGGCCGTTGTGGCCTTTGCCCCCAAAGACGCTATCGTCAAAGATACCGCGGTGATGACACTGGATGATACTCACGCCGAAATTCTGGCCGCACACAAATGCGGCGAAGATGTTGCCCGCGTCCATTCCGGCGACCCGTCATTATACGGTGCAATCGCCGAACAAATCCGCCGGCTGAATGCGGCCGGTGTCGAATATGAAATTATTCCCGGCGTGTCCGCGTACGCCGCAATGGCTGCCACCATCGGGCAGGAATTGACCATCCCCGAGGTTGCACAATCCATCGTGCTGACCCGCATGTCGATGCAATCCACATCCATGCCCACAGGCGAAACGCTGGACAATTTTGGCCGCACAGGCGCGACACTGGCGATCCATCTGGCGATCCGAAACATGCGCGAAATCGAACGCCAACTGATCCCGCATTACGGCGCCGATTGCCCCGTGGTTGTCGGCTACCGCGTAGGCTGGCCCGACCAGCTGATCATTCGTGGAACCCTGTCGGATATCCGCAAAAAAGT
>DAOUQS010000108.1 GCA_030625465.1 Amylibacter sp.
AGTCCGGCAAAGGCGAGTTTCTTGTCGCCACCGTGTTTGACTTGTTCTGTGCCAACTACGGTCTTGATCGTGGCTTGGGTGGTAACTGGGTTGCTACCGATTATGAAACAGATGTGCCATACTCACCCGCTTGGGCTGAAAAAATCACTGGCGTGCCTGCGGATAAAATCGTGGCCGTTGCGCGTGAGTTTGCGCTGAATGCTGAAAAGACCACCGGGAAATCCATGATCATCCTGGGGGCCGGTCTGAACCACTGGTACCACATGGATATGAACTATCGCGGCATTATCAATATGCTGGTGATGTGCGGTTGTGTAGGTCAATCTGGCGGTGGCTGGAGCCACTATGTGGGGCAGGAAAAATTGCGCCCGCAAACCGGCTGGCAACCCTTGGCATTTGCACTGGACTGGATGCGTCCGCCACGGCACATGAATTCAACCTCGGCTTGGTACGCACACACCGATCAATGGCGTTATGAACAGTTGGGCGTGGATGAAATCCTGTCACCGACCGCACCCGAAGGCGATTGGGATGCAAGCCTGATCGACTATAATATTCGGGCTGAACGCATGGGCTGGTTGCCGTCTGCACCGCAGTTGAAAACCAATCCGCTGGAAGTGGCCAAGGCCGCGAAAAAAGCCAAAAAGGACATTCCCGCTTATGTTGCCACGCAGTTGAAAGCCGGCAAACTGGAAATGTCATGTGAAGACCCCGATGCCGAGGAAAACTGGCCGCGTAACTTGTTTGTGTGGCGTTCCAACCTGTTGGGATCATCCGGTAAGGGCCACGAATATTTCTTGAAGCACCTGCTTGGCACCGATCACGGTGTGATGGGCAAAGATCTAGGCGAAGAGGGCGGTCAAATGCCCAAGGAAGCCAAGTGGCACCAAGATGCGCCGCAAGGCAAACTGGATCTGCTGGTGACAATTGACTTCCGTATGTCCACCACTTGCGTCTATTCCGACATCGTGCTGCCGACGGCATCATGGTACGAAAAAGACGACATGAACACATCCGACATGCACCCGTTCATCCACCCGCTACAAGCGGCTGTCGATCCGGCGTATGAAAGTAAATCGGACTGGGAAATCTTCAAGTTCATTGCCAAGAAGTTTAGTGAGGTTTCTCCCGAAATTCTGGGTGTTGAAACCGACATCGTGCAACTGCCTATCCTGCACGATACCCCTGCCGAAATTGCGCAGGATCAGGTGCTGGACTGGAAAAAAGGTGAATGCGATTTGATCCCTGGCAAAACCGCGCCAAACTATATTGCGGTGGAACGGGACTATCCGAACCTTTACAAAAAGTTCACCTCGATCGGCCCGCTTTTGGACAAGCTGGGTAATGGCGGTAAAGGCATCAACTGGAACACCGAAGTGGAAGTGCAGCATTTGCGCGACCTGAACGGTGTGGTGCTGGAAGAAGGCGTTTCCGAAGGCATGCCCAAGCTGGAAACAGCTATTCAAGCCTGTGAAATGATCCTGATGCTGGCGCCTGAAACCAACGGTGAAGTGGCCGTGAAGGCATGGAACGAATTGTCCAAGGCCACAGGGCGCGAACATGCGCATCTGGCACTGCCGAAGGAAGATGAAAAAATCCGCTTCCGCGATATTGCCGCACAGCCGCGCAAGATCATCAGCTCGCCCACGTGGTCGGGGATTGAAAGTGAACATGTGTGTTACAACGCAGGTTACACCAACGTGCATGAATTGATCCCGTGGCGCACATTGACCGGTCGTCAGCAACTTTACCAAGACCATCTATGGATGCGTGCCTTTGGTGAAGGCTTCTGTGCGTATCGTCCACCTGTTGATCTGAAAACCATTAATTCCGATATCAACACGGATGAGGGTGAACCGCATGTGATCCTGAACTTTATCACGCCGCACCAGAAATGGGGTATCCATTCGACCTATTCGGACAACTTGCTGATGCTGACGTTGAACCGTGGCGGCCCCTGTGTCTGGATCAGTGAAAACGATGCTGCAATTGCGGGTCTGGTCGATAATGACTGGGTTGAGGTTTACAATGCTAACGGTGCTTTGACCGCGCGTTGTGTTGTATCGCAGCGGATGAAGGACGGTACGATCTTTATGTATCACGCACAGGAAAAAATCGTGAATACACCGGGATCTGAAAAAACCGGCAATCGCGGTGGCATCCATAACTCGGTGACCCGCACAACGGTGAAACCGACCCATATGATTGGGGCTTATGCCCAGCAAAGCTACGGCTTTAACTACTACGGTACTGTGGGTTCAAACCGCGATGAGTTCGTTATTGTTAGAAAAATGCGCAAGGTTGACTGGCTTGACCGACCCGCGGCAGAAGTGGAGGCGGCACAATGAAAGTTCGCGCACAAATAGGCATGGTATTGAACCTGGACAAATGTATCGGGTGCCACACATGTTCCGTTACCTGTAAAAATGTCTGGACCAGCCGTGAAGGTGTTGAATACGCCTGGTTCAACAACGTGGAAACCAAGCCCGGCACCGGCTATCCGACCGACTGGGAAAACCAGTCGCGTTGGAACGGTGGTTGGGAACGTACCAAACGCGGTAAATTGCAGCCCAAACAGGGCGCTAAATGGCGCATCTTGGCGAATATTTTCGGCAATCCCGACCTGCCTGAAATCGACGACTATTATGAGCCGTTCGATTTTGATTACGACCACCTGAAATCCGCCCCTGAAATGGAGGCATTCCCGACGGCGCGCCCCCGTTCCAAAATTACCGGCGAACGGATGGAAAAAATCGTCAAAGGCCCGAACTGGGAAGAAATTCTGGGCGGCGAGTTTTCAAAGCGGTCGCAAGACTACAACTTTGAAGGCATCCAGAAAGAGATTTACGGCGAGTATGAAAATACATTTATGATGTATTTGCCACGTCTTTGTGAACACTGCCTGAACCCGACTTGTGTGGCATCGTGCCCATCAGGTGCTATCTACAAACGCGAAGAAGACGGTATTGTTCTGATTGACCAGGAAAAATGTCGCGGTTGGCGCATGTGTGTGTCCGGTTGTCCCTACAAGAAGATTTATTACAACTGGGAAAGCGGCAAATCGGAAAAATGTACCTTCTGTTACCCGCGTATCGAAAGCGGCAATCCAACGGTTTGTTCCGAAACCTGCGTGGGCCGTATCCGCTATCTGGGCGTGATGCTTTATGATGCGGACAAGATCGAAGAGGCGGCAAATGCGCCGGAAACCACTGATCTTTATGATGCACAGTTGGATGTGTTCCTTGATCCGAACGATCCTGCGGTTATTGAAGCTGCGCGTGCCGATGGCGTGCCAGAAGACTGGATTAAATCGGCGCAGGAAAGCCCGGTTTGGAAAATGGCAATGGATTGGAAAATTGCATTTCCATTACACCCTGAATATCGCACCTTGCCGATGGTCTGGTATATCCCGCCATTGTCACCTATCCAAAATGCCGCCGAAGCGGGCCATATCAGCAGTAATAACGATATGCCCGACGTGCGCTCTTTGCGTATCCCCGTGAAGTATCTAGCCAACATGTTGACTGCGGGTGACGAAGAGCCTGTGGTGACAGCATTGGAACGGATGCTGGCAATGCGTGCCTATATGCGGTCCAAAACCGTTGACGGTGTGATTGACGAAGGTATCGCAGAGCGCGTTGGTCTGGATAAAAACCTGATCGAAGACATGTATAAAATCATGGCTATCGCAGACTATGAGGATCGTTTCGTGATCCCGACAACCCACCGTGAACTGGCCGAAGACGCGCTGGATTTACGTGGCGGTTGTGGTTTCACCGACACCAACGGTTGTTCCACTGGCATTAACAAGGGCTCGATGTTTGGTGGACGCAAGAAAGCGGCATTTACCATGCCGGAAGGGGCGTAAGTTATGACAGATCGTACTTTAAAAGCGCTGTCCTTGATTCTGAGCTACCCGACCAGGGAGCTACAGGAAGCCATGCCTGAAATCGGCGGTGTGCTGGCGTCAGATACGCGCCTGACAGCAGCGGCACGACGGGCACTTCGCCCGATTGTGTCAGAGCTGGGTGAGCGTGACATTTATGCCTTGGAAGAGGCATATGTCAGCCTGTTTGACCGATCCAAATCCATCTCGTTGAACCTGTTTGAACATGTTCACGGCGAAAGTCGTGACCGTGGGAGTGCGATGGTCAGTCTTGTGGAAACCTACCGCGAGGCGGGTTTTGACCCGATCAGCAGTGAGTTGCCAGATCATTTACCGGTGTTGCTGGAATATTTGGCGATGCAACCTGCACATGAAGCCAAAGAAGTATTGGCCGATGCGGCCCATATTTTCGAGGTGATCAGCACCCGTCTGGGACGTCGTGAAAGCAATTATGCGGCAATTTTCACCGCCCTGTTGCAGCTATCTTGCCAGAAAGTGGACAAATCGGTCGTCGCAGCCCTGCTGGAACAGCCCGAGGATGATCCCGAAGATCTGGAAGCGCTTGACCGGATTTGGGAAGAAAGCGAGGTCTTGTTCGGCCCCGACCCAAACGCCGGATGTCCACAGGTACGCGACATGCTTTCGAATATGGACACGCCCAACAACCCCGCACCGGCCAAGCCGGTTGCAGCCCAATAGTGGAGGCTTAAATGCATAATTTTCTTTTTGGAATATATCCCTACATTGCAACCGCAGTGTTAATTATCGGCTCTATCTCACGTTATGAACGCGATCCGTTCACCTGGAAATCCAGTTCAAGCCAGCTATTGCGCCGCAAACAACTGATCATGGGATCAATCCTGTTCCATGTCGGTATCCTGACGATTTTTGCCGGCCACATGATTGGCCTGCTGACACCTATCTGGATATTCGACGCACTTGGCGTCAGCCACGGCGCAAAACAACTGCTTGCGATTATCGCCGGTGGTGGCGCAGGTGCGATGATGCTGGTTGGTGGTTCGATGCTGTTGCACCGCCGCCTGACAGACCCGCGTATTCGTGCAACCTCTACATTTGCCGACACCGGCATCCTGATTTTGTTGATGGCACAGCTTTTGCTGGGTCTGGGCACGATATTCGCGTCGCTTCAGCATCTTGACGGCCATGAGATGACCAAGTTCATGTCTTGGGCACAAGGCATCATGACATTTGAGGCAAATGCCGCGGATCACATTGCCGATGTGGCACTGGTGTTCAAAATCCACCTGACTTTGGGTTTGACAATCTTCTTGATATTCCCGTTCACCCGTCTGGTCCATATGCTGTCAGTGCCTCTGCGTTATCTTACGCGCCCCGGTTACCAGATTGTACGGTCCCGCCGTCAGTCAACAGGTAGGAAATAACCATGAACCGTTCGCTTTTCCCGGAAATCACAGTCAACGGTGAAGTTGTTGATGCGGCCAAAATTGCAACCGAATCCCAGAACCATTATGCCCCCAAGGGCAAACCGGGTCTGGCTTGGCGCAAGGCGGCACAGGCCTTGGTGATCCGCACGCTGCTTTTGCAGGAAGCTAAAAATCGCAACCTTGAAGCGGAACCTGCCGATCTGGGCAACAAGCGTTTTGAAACCCCCGAGGAGGCCCTTATCAGGGGCCTTCTTGATACCGAAGTTACCATTGATATGCCAAGCGAAGACGCCATAAAAGCAGTGTGGGACAAAGACCCGTCAAAGTTTCGCTCGCCGCCACTATGGGAAGCGTCCCACATCCTGTGCGCGGCCAATCCGGCAGATGAAAAAGCCTGTGAAGTCGCGTTGAAGCGGGCAACTGCCTTGACCCAGATCGCCTTGGACAAGCCAAGGGGTTTTGGCAAACTGGCAACGGGCGAAAGTGACTGTTCATCCAAGGATAATTACGGCGCTTTAGGCCAGCTTAGCCCCGGCGACACGGTGCCGGAATTTGAAGCCGCACTTGGGGCATTGGCACAAGGCGAAATTACCGCAACACCTGTGAAAACACGCTTTGGTTACCATATCATCCGTCTTGACGCCTATATAGAAGGCAGGGTTTTGCCATTTAGCATCGTTCAGCCCCGTATTGCCGAGGCCCTTGAAAAATCTGCGTGGGCCAAATCCGCGCAAAATTTTACCAACCAACTGGTTGCATCCGCCGACGTTAAGGGGATAGAACTACAGGCGCTTTGATAGGCTGATAAAGGTGATACGATGACTGTACTGCAAAGACTGGAAACCTCTGGATGTGGCTGTGATGCCACCGATATGTCACATGGGCTGGTGCCGATTGATACCGCTTTATCAACCGGTCTAGCCCTGACGCAGCCTGTAACGAAAACAGAGGTTCTACCCTTGTCGCAAAGCCTTGGCCGCGTTCTGGCAGCCCCGGTTCTGGCACAATCAATGACACCGCCATTCGATAATTCCGGCATGGACGGATATGCAGTTAGAGTGGCCGATCTGACAGGGCAGGGCCCGTGGACATTACCGGTGATGGACCGGATTGCTGCCGGTGACAACCGCACGGTCAAGCTGCCACATGGATGTGCCATGCGCATTTTCACCGGCGCGCCTTTGCCCGAAGGGGCTGATGCCGTGATCATGCAGGAACGTGTGGCACTGGGCCAAGACGCAATTGATTTCAGCCATTCCCCCGCATTAGGCGAAAATATCCGCCGCGCAGGTGAGGACATGGCTTTAGGCGCCGAAGTTCTACCGGCTGGCCGCACAATAGGGGTGCGCGCACTGGCCGCCGCCGCCAGCGCGGGGGCAGGGCAACTAACGGTTTTTAGCAAACTGCGCATCGCACTTCTTATGACAGGCGATGAGGTGATTCCGGCAGGGCAGGCTTTGTCACACGGCACAATTTGGGATGTGAATACACCCATGATGGTGGCCGCCCTAAGTGTTGCCAATATCGAAATTACGGCGGTCGAGCGGGTTCAGGACAGTCTTGAAGAAATGACCAAAGCCCTGCGCCGGCTTTCATCGCAGGTCGATATGATTATCACAACGGGCGGTGTTTCTGTCGGGGATGAAGATCACGC
>DAOUQS010000173.1 GCA_030625465.1 Amylibacter sp.
GCGCGTGCAGATGCCAGATCCGTACCGACGATATATGCGACAAGGCCTGTGATCACCATGGCGAAAGACATCAGGCTGTAGACCTTGTTCATATGGGTGCGCAGACCTTCGTCTATTGCCGCAGATAAAGTACCTGCACCCGCGCGGCGGACTGTTTCGTATTCAGCCATTTGCTATCTCCTCGATAAAGCATGCCAAGTGTCCGCAGGGTTGCGGCACTGTTATTACTGAATATGGTGAAATATCGGGGGTTTTCAAGTCAAATACATAGAAATACAGGTGTAAATACGCGTATTTAGATATTTCAAGGCGCGCCACTGGGGAAGAGGTCGGCGCGCCTTGGGGTTGGTGTCTTAACGGACAGGGTTAACCCATGGTGATTTGGCATATTCTGTTACCGCATCCTGACGGGTCAGGCCGATGTCATCCAGTTGGGTTTCGGTCAGGGAAACAAGGGCTTTGCGCTGTTTGTGAATTTCAATAGCCGCAGTAATACGTGCCATGATAGAAGGGCGCTGGATCGCTACGTTGTAGCTTGTCTCTGTGTAATATGTCATGATGTGATCCTTTCCATTTCGTTATGTGATCTTATTGTTTCATCAATCTTCTTGATGTGTATGCCAAAATACATTACATTTGTGAAACGAATTATTGTGACGTAACCCATAAAGGATTGTTATATGTTGCGAAATCTGGATTTAACCGCTTTGCGCTCTTTTGTGGCTGTTGCCGAAACCGGCGGGGTTACACGGGCGGCCGGGCAACTACATCTGACACAACCGGCAGTATCCATGCAGCTTAAGCGGCTGGAAGAATCGATGGGACTATCCCTGATGGATCGTTCGGGGCGTGGTATTGCGCTGACCCAACAAGGAGAGTTGTTGTTAAGCTACGCCAGACGCTTGCTGGCGCTAAACGATGAAACATGGGGACGGTTGACCGCCGATGATTTTGAAGACGAGATCGTTTTGGGTGTGCCGCATGACATCGTCTATCCGCATATCCCCAAGGTTTTGAAACAGTTCGCCGTGGAATTTCCTCGGGTCAAAGTGCAGCTGGTGTCTTCTTATACCATGGATCTGAAACGCAAACTGGAACAGGGCAAGGCGGATCTGGTTTTGGGAACCGAAGTTTCCTGCCCAAGTGGTGCGGTTAGTGTGGGTGCGGCCTGTCTGAACTGGTTTTGCGCCGAGGACGGGCGGGTGTGGAAAAAACAACCACTGGCTTTGGCCTATGAAAATGAATGCCTGTTTCGCCATTTCGCGGTGCAGGCTTTGGACAAGGCGGGCATTGCGTGGGAATTGGTGGTTGATACCAATCACGCAAAAACGGTCGAGGCCAGTGTCAGCGCGGATTTGGCCGTGCATGCTTGTCTGTGTGGCACGCAATCCGCGGATTGGATTGTGGTGCCGGAAGAGGCAGGCTTGCCTAGCTTGCCAGAGTTCCAGATCACGATGCAAAAGGGCGGGGCTAAAAATCCGGTTCTAATAGACCGGCTTGCGGGTTTGATTACGGAAGCATATGCCAACCAGACCATGCCTGCGCGAACCCCGCATCTACAGGCGGTTTCGGGTTAGCTGTTAAATTTGCGCCCGGCCTGTAGAGGCTGCAAGCAACCTCAGATGGGGATGCGGCCGGGCGCTGTGACCTGCATCTTTCGACACAAGTCAAACTGGTGGTGTGCAGCGTTTACTGCACCCGTTGATGTCCGGCTAAGCCATGCCAGAACCCGTTGGCAAACGGGGCCGGTATATCAAGGGAGGCCAACTTGCTTTCGGCCTCATCCGCGCTGGTTTTCACATCAAGCGTATCGCGGTATATTTGCGCCACTGCGACCATATCTTGCGTATGTGGCACAAGGCGGAAATGATCAACGCCCATAGACTTCAGCGCATCAAGTTCCGGCAGCAGGTTCAGATAGGTATGCGACAGGGTCTGGATGCCGTTGATCGCCAGAAACCGCTGGCCGGTCAGGGTATCAAGCGGCATGCCGTCGGGGTCTTCTTCGCAAACGAACTGGCAATTATCCTTGATTCGCCCGTGCGCACGCGCGTGATAGCACCGTGCCGACAAGGCCAGTGAAGTGCGCCCGAAGACCTGTACTTCGATGGAAACGCCCAGTTCTTTGGCGTGCTCACACAGCACCGCAACCGACGGGCCGGGCAGTTCGGGCGGCAGGCAGAAACGCGTGGCCCCTTTGGACGCAAGATAGCGCATGGTGTCTTCGTTATAGACGTTCATCAGCGGCCCGATCATATGGGGCCGTCCGTTCAGGTGAAACAGGCCTGCGGTGTCATTGACCTCAATCAAATGATCTTCTTCTTCGCAAAATCCCGCCATCATATTGCGTTCGCGTTTCAACATCACTTCGGCAAGGGTTGAAAACACCACGGTTTTACCGCCACGCTCTAACCGTTCGGTGACGTCGGCATAATGCTTGTCAAAGAACGGGCTGCGTTTGGAACAGATCACTTCGCCCAGATAGACCGTGTCTATTGCGGCCTCATCGGCGATGCGGGCATAAAAGTCGATTTTTTGTTGTGCAGGCCAGTGAAACAGGATCGGGCCGAGGGTGAGTTTTGTCATATCTATCTTTACCGCCATGTTTTGCTTTTGAAAGCACCTTGGGTTTCTTTTTGGCCTTCGGTCAGCGCCAGCAGGTCAGCCAGTTGCGCCGTGCGCCCGCTGGAAATGTCATCAACCGCTTTGCGAAAACTGGAAACTACCTTTTTGACGTAAGCCCGCGAGCGTTGCCGCCCTTCAATTTTCAGCGCATGCACGCCTGCACCGATCAGGTCGGGTAACAGCGACGACAGGTTCAGGCTGATCGGTTCTTCAAATGCGTAATAGCCACCGTCATGTGCAGGTGTCGTGTAGCGGCCCTTGCAAATTGTCGGATAGCCTGCGGTTTCATCGCAGCCAAAGCAGTCAATGGTAAACTCGCCCAGTTGGGTCGTCAGGTTGCCGGCGTTATCGCGTTTGTATTCCACCTGTGCCGCGGGCGAACAGACCCCGTCAAGGTTGGTCGAAAGACCGGTGATATAATTGGTCAGGCTGCAACGGCCCTCGACCATCAAGCCGTGATTGCCAAAGATAAATGTTTCTATTTCACAAGGTACTTCAGCGGCTAAATTGCGGATTTCCGGCACGGTCAGGATGCGCGGCAGCACCACACGTTTGACGCCGAACTCTTGGCAGTAATAGCGGATGCTTTCAGGGTTGGAGGCGGCGGCCTGTACCGACAGATGCAAACGCGCATCCGGGTATGTGGTGGCGATATAATGCGCCACACCGATGTCGGCGACGATGAACGCGTCAACACCCAGACGGATGCCGGTATCGATAGCGTCTTTCCAAAGTGCCTGTTTACCTGCGGGCGGATAGGTGTTCATCGCCAGCAAAACCTTGGTGCCTTTCGCATGGGCGTAAGCGACCGAGCGTTCCAGTTCCGGCACAGTGAAATTCAGCCCCGGAAAATTACGCGCGTTGGTGGCATTTTGAAAGCCGCAGTAAACCGCATCGGCCCCTGCATCAACGGCGGTGCGCAAGGCGGCGGGGGTGCCTGCGGGGCAGACCAGTTCAGGGGATGTCATTGGGTGTCTTTCGTAACGGGTTTGTTGGCCACACGGCGCAAGCGGGCAAGGGCGGCACGCGCTAGCGGGCCAAACATATCGGCGACCATTTGCGCGATGGAACCGTCCACATCATCCAACGCGTTGCGCAGGCAAACCACGGCTTCAGTGTTGCCGGTGATGATCAGGTCGCGGGCAAAAAACAGCGCGTCACCGTCGATGTCGCTGTCCAGAAGCCGCATCAAATCCAGAAACTTGCCTGCGATACGCGCATCGTGATCTGGCGGTGAGGTGCGAAAATGCGCGGTCAGTGACAGGTTTTCAGGGTCGGGTTGCAACAACAGCGTAAACGGCAGGTTGGTGGCGTCGATCAAATACCGCGCTTTGGTATGTGGCCCAAGGCGGTTGAACATATCTGGATTTTCCGCCCCAATGCGCCGCACGATCCGTTTCAGGATCGGTTGCAGCGGAAAAAGCGGCAAAACCGGCAGGTGGGGGCGAAATTTGGGCGGGGCAAGGGTTGCTGAATGTTGCGTCATACGCAGTTTACTAGCACCATATTATCGAGCGTAACTTGATATATATCAAATCAAATACATTATTTTATAAATAATTTTAGGCACTTTTAATGCTGGTTTATACTTGTGCGCGGGGGGATGGTCCCGCGAAAACCGGATTTTTACTTGTGAACCGCAAGACTGACCACAAAAAAGTGGCAATTCGACTTTTATCCTATATGTTTGGGCGTAAATAAAAAAGAGTTGCACAAGAAAATGGCACCCAAATCCGGCAAGCAGTCCAAACACATTACAATCGTTATTCCGATATATAACGAAGAAGCGGCTTTGCCTTTGTATTTTGATGCAATGAGCGCAGAAATTCCCAAGATCAAAAAACAAATAAAAACGGATTTATCGTTCACGCTGCTTTTTGTGAATGATGGCAGCCATGATGCCAGCGAATTTATTGTCCGCAATGCCAAGCAAAAAGAATACGCGGTACAGCTGGTGAATTTCTCGCGGAATTT
>DAOUQS010000059.1 GCA_030625465.1 Amylibacter sp.
CCAAGTGGCCTTTGGCCCTTAGTGCCGCGCCCAGATTATTGTGGGCTTCGGCGTAATCGGGTTGGGTTTGCAAGACTTTGCGAAAGTTTTCAATGCTTTGGTCGTAGTTAAGCAATCCCATATGGGCCATGCCCAAAAAATCATGCAGCGCGGGGTTATTGGGAAATTGGCGGGCCATGGGCGTGGCGTGTTGCACAACTTTTTGCAACTGGCCCTGTTGAAGCAGTGCAATAAGAGCGTTGATCTGGTTTTGCGGCGGCTGTGTGTTTTGATGTTGTTGCAGTGATCTTAGCCCGGTATTGGCGCGTTTGTTTTTGGGAAAACGTTGCAGGATTGATCGGTAGATTTGCGCCGCAGTATTGGCGTCACCCTTGCGGGCAAGGGTTTTTGCTTTTGATAATAGCTGATCAACAGAGGGTGCCATTGGTTTTAATACTCATTAGAATTGTTGCAGGTCTACGCTATTATCCTAATCGCCTGCAATGAACATGACCATCTGCCATTTGCCGTTTTCCTTTATAAAAGAGGCACGGTAATCGATCAAGGAACGCAGGTATTGGCTGCTTAAGTAGCCTTTTTGGCCGTCAGGCAGGCTAATGGCTTGGTATGCCGCATCTTCCTGCCAGTTGTCATTAAAAACAATATTGTAGGACAGGCGGGAAATTATAGGCGCATCCGCATTCCCTGCACTGCGCATCAAGACACTTGAACCGGTTACAAAATAGGTATGGTAAGCGTCAGTATTATCCGGTATTTTTGCCTGCCACATGTAAGGTGCAACAAAAGCGCCATCTCTAAAGCGCCCACCAAGCCCAAGAACGTTTTCAATCGCATCCCAATACTCCTGACGCAACCTTGTTGCTTGCGGCTTGTATTCTTCGGACAGGTCATCAGCCGATAGGTTCAGGCGTCTTCGCATGGCCTCATGCCCGCTGTCGCCACCGAAACTAAGGTGTATGTCAGGATCGACAAGCTTTAGAAAAGCTTCAGTGTCCCGGGTCTTGACGATTGCAATCATCGTATTGCGATAAGCTAGAAACGACGGGTCTTTTGATGCTTCATCAACAGGCCATGCAATCATGTTCTGGGCAACGCCGGACATTGTGGATAGCATAAGGGACGCCAGGATGATTGTAATGAATTTCACTGGGTATCCTTGTTATGCTTTGCAGTCTTGGGCGGAAAGTACGTAAGCTTTGCCAAAGCCGCCGTTCAGGCTGGCGGATTGAATATCGAATAATACGAAATTGAAATCGGCAAAATCTATGTATAGTTTGGCTTTGGGTTTCTGGGCCAGATAGTATTCACGTATCAAGGGGCGGTCGGTTGCGTTGCGCGGCAAGAAGCGCGCGGTGCATTGAAGCGTGATACGCGGGTGCGTCAGCGGGTCACCCTTTGCACCCGGCTCTCCCAGTAATAGCGAACAGTTCGGGTTTTTGTGCAACGCGCCGGTGTGGAATGACAGGTCTGAAATCAGTGATAATGGCGTCCCTATCGGGCTTGTTCCCATAGCGATGCGGGTCACATGGGGCAGGCCCGTGTCAGGGTGCAAAACGGCAAGAGACCCGAAACTGGCATCTTTGATCAGGTCATAGGCGATCTGGCGCGCTTCGTCATTGGTGGGGCGTATCGGGGAAGGTGTATCCGGCATGGGTTTAGTTTAGCCGTAAAGCACAGTTTGGCAAGTGCGCTTTGGGTTAGAATTGTGCTGAAAGAAATGATAATCCGCCAGATAGCAATAGCACCCAGACCACGTTCCAGTGACGCTTCAGCAGAAGGTACCCTGACAGGGCGGCAAGTACCGCAACTGTCGGGTTGATGGATGCAAGGCTGGGTTGCCACAGGGTGAACGGCCCAAGGGTGGATTTTGTCACAGTGTCAAAGAAAACATGCAATGCGAACCAGATTGACAGATTAAGGATGACGCCGACTACAGCGGCGGTAATGGCGGTCAGTGCGCCGCGCAGGCGGGGGCGGGCGCTGATGCTTTCGATGTAGGGGGCACCTGCGAAAATCCATAAAAAACAGGGCGTGAATGTGACCCAGAGGGTAATAATGGCGGCCGCAAAGCCAAGCCACCAGCCGCCGCTTGCAAAACCCGCCAGAAAGCCGACAAACTCGGTGACAAGGATCAACGGCCCGGGGGTCGTCTCGGCAAGGCCCAGACCGTCCATCATTTGATCGGCGCTTAGCCAACCCTTCAGAACGACCACGTCCTGCGCCATATAGGCAAGGACGGCGTAAGCACCACCAAAAGTAACGACCGCGAGTTTAGAGAAGAAAAATGCGATCTCTTTAAGTATATTGTGGCTGGTGAAAAGATCGAGGGCCAGAATGGGAAGCCACCATATGGCAAGCCACAAGATGATGGTTTTCAGGGTTTTGCTGAATGGCTGGCTGTGTTGGACATGCATTTCTGTTCTGCCCACAGTGTCGTTGAAAAATAGGCCGTATAGGGCGGCAAGCAGGACGATCAGGGGAAAGGGCAGGTTTAGGAAGAATATCCCGACAAAGGCCAGGGCCGCGATGATCCAGTGGTCAGTGCGCACCAGGGCTTTTTTTGCGACGCGCAGCAGAGCCTCAATGACGATGACAACGACCGTGGCCTTGATGCCCAGAAAAAGGGCGGCAACGACGGGTACATTACCAATGTATGCGTAGAGTGTGGTCAGGGCCAGAATGATTATGGCCCCGGGGATGACAAACAGCAGCCCCGCCATCAAGCCTCCGATTGTGCCGTTGGTGCGCCAGCCTGTATATGTGGCCAGTTGCATGGCTTCCGGGCCGGGCAGCAACATGCAAAAGCTCAGGGCATTAAGGAATTGTTTTTCTGTCAGCCATTTTTTACCGTCGACCACCTCTCGGTGCATCATCGCGATTTGGGCGGCGGGACCGCCGAAGGAAAGGATGCCGATTTTGGCCCACACGCGGAAGGCTTGGGACAGAGTGGGATTTTGATTTGGCACAGCACTGACCCCGTTTTGTTAAGAGGTGTTTCGGGGTTTTCTGAATTAGAGCCCAGTTTTTATTGAATGCGCCGGACAGTCAATAGCCATGATTGATTGAACGGTTATGGATGTGTGCGCACTCTGTTGTCGGTTCTTGTTAACCCGTTGTTGATAATTCTTTTTGCGATTTTGAACTAAATTGACTGTACTCGAAAAGGATTGATTATGAACAAAGTTATAACGGACGGAATTGTCCTGATGCCACCTGCCTTTGGCGATGGTCTGGATGTTTGGTCCAGTGCGGATGGCTTGCCGGGTGATCCCACATATGACGGCGCCGGCAATGCGACATTGATCGCGTCTGATGCTGATTTCGGGACTAGTTTGGAATTGCAGAAAACCCAGAGCCTGCAAAAATTGCGCTTTATGGGGGAAACGCCGCTTTTCGCTGGATGTTACCTGCGTATTCGCGCACGGGTAAAAGCCATTTCAGGGGCTTTGCCTGCGGTGCAAATCGCGGGCTGGGCCGGGGATGCGGGTGGTAATCATATAGCTGGCGTGACCGAGGTCGGGCCGAATGTGCAGCTGACCACATATGGCGAGGTTGTCGAGATATCCGCTATTGTCGGGACGGGCACACGTACAGGTGTTGATATGATCTGGGGGCGTGATGCGGTTATTGGTCATTTCGGTATTGATTTGACCGGGAACACCGGAGGTGTTGTTCGGGTTGAGGATATCGTGATCGAGGATGTCAGCGCGATATTTTACGGCAAGGTTCTGGATATCGTGGACGTAAAGGACTTTGGTGCTGTGGGCGACGGTGTTACGGACAATACGGCGGCCTTTGAAGCGGCTGATGCGGCGGCAAACGGCCGTGATATTCTGGTGTCTGAAGGGGTTTTTTACATCGCTCAAACAGTGACGTTTGTATCCCGTATCCGGTTCCAGGGTACGTTGGTGATGCCTGATAATGCGATTTTGCAACTGACGCAAAATTATAATTACGGCACTTATCTGGATGCATTCGGCGATGAGACACTGGCTTTCGAAAAAGCATTTCAGGCCTTGTTGAATTTCACAGATCACGAGTCGCTGGATTTGTGTGGTTATAGCATTGCGCTTGACGGGCCAATTGATCTGCATGCGGCGGTTGGCAATAAAGATATATTTTCAACGCGGCGGGTTTTGCGCAACGGGCAATTTGTGGCAAATGCAGGGGCCGGTTGGGACGATGATGTTGTGATATCAACCGCAAGTTACAGCACGGGTAATGACACGCAGCTGACCAATGTTACGAATATTGCGTCGATTGCAGTCGGCGCGTTTGTTGAAGGCTTTGGTGTCGGATCGGAAATCTATGTGAAAGCGATAGATGTGGCAAACCTGACCGTAACCCTAAGCAGCCCGCTGTGGGGAAGTGCTTCCAGTCAATCCTATACGTTCACGCGCTTTAAATACCTGCTGGATTTAAGTGGGTTTACCAGCATTACGCGGTTTACCTTTGATAGTGTGGATTTCAACGGCAAGTCTTTGGCCAGCGGGGTGATGCTGTCACCTGACGGCTTGATCTACCATTTCAAAGACTGCTTTTTTACGTCAAATAAAGATCGGGGCATTACCTCTATCGGGCGTGGTTGTTCAGGAATGCTAATCGACAGATGCCAGTTTCTATCGGCAGAGCAGGCCTTGGATGTGGCTGACCGCAAGTCTATCGGTTTCAACACAAACGAGAATGATGTGAAGATCCGTGACAATCGCGCGGTGCGGTATAAACACTTTGGGATCATCGGTGGCACCGGAAACATCATCACCGGCAATCATTTCTTTCAGGGTGACGATTCTGTCACCGGTGAGCGCAGCGCGGGTCTGAAAATCACCACCAATAACTGCAAAACCACCTTTTTGGGAAATTATGTCGATAATTCATATGTCGAATGGACAAATGAACATGATGCAACGCCTGATCTTATAACCGGATTTTCGTTTGGCGGGTTGGTTGTTACCGGCAATATTTTTACGGCCAATGGCGTGGATAGCTGGTTCAGATGGATACATGTAAAACCCTTTGGCACGGGCCACTTCCTGAACGGCTTTACTGTTACCGACAATGTTTTCAAGGTCATAAGCGGACCTGATATTGATCGTGTGGAAACTGTTGATACGACGCATGCCGGATTGGATCACACCAAAACGCGCAACCTGACGATAAAAGGCAATATGTTTAACGGGGTGGCAAGCCGGATGCAAAATCCGGTCACGATTTCTGTAACACGCAATACGCCCGATATTTCATGGGCTGAAGATGTGTCAGAGTTTTTGCCGTTTGGCGGGCGTACGCGCAAAGTTTCTGCCGCCATTGCTGAAGGGCAGATATCGGACGCATCAAGCCAGGCAGTCTTTGAACAACCCTATGCGACAGTCGGACAAGGGGCCGGCGGGGTGGAATTTAACCTGACATGGTCCAAGGCGGTTAGCGGTAAGGTTCATGTCACATTGCGCAGCGACAATCCCAACTGATCACGAAAAAACAATAACGGCCGGGCCGCTTTATGGCCCGGCATCGCATATAACAGGATTGACCGGTTTATGACGTAGATCAAAGTATTCCATTTTTAAACGCTTATGTTGAGGGTGAGAAAAGGAGAATATTATGTATAAATCAATTCTTGTTCCAATCGCGCCTGACCATACACGCGATACGGAAACGGCGATAGAACTTGCTAAAATATTGCGCGACAAGGGTGGCAAAATCACTTTGCTGACAATTGTTGAAACGGTTCCGGCCTATGTCATGCAGCAATTGCCGGACGGCGAAATGACCAAACATATTGTCGCGGCAAAGGTTAAATTGCAGGAAGATGCCGACGGGCACAAAAACACAGACATTCAGGTGATTACTGGCCATTCCGCCAATGGTATTCTAGACTACGCTGAACAAAATGGAACCGATTGTATCATCGTGGCATCGCATCGTCCGGGGTATCAGGACTATTTTCTGGGCTCGACAGCTGCGCGTGTTGTGCGCCATGCTACCTGTGCTGTGCATGTTTTGCGTTAAACCGCTTTGGAGATTGCAGCAGGGCTGTTAGGCTACACTGACAGGAGGCCACCATGCTACAAATTTCAACAGAGACAACATCGCAAACCGTATTAACAACCTTTGAGGTGACGCCGGGCACCTGTCAGGATTTGCTTGACGCGCTGACGGATGCGTACCGCGATGTGATCAGTAAACAACCGGGATTTATCGCAGCGAGTTTGCATGTGAATGATGCCCAGACCCGGATTGCAAATTATTCCCAATGGGAAGATCGCAAAGATTTTCAGGCGATGTTGCGCACGGATGAGATGCGCAAACGCAACCGTGCTATCAACGAGTTGTGCAAAAGTTTTGAACCTGTGATGTACGAGGTTTCTGCTACGTTTTAGGCGGGTTCAGGTCTTGGCGAAGATCGCGTTCTGCCTGCAGGAAATCTTCGGGGACCGGCAAACCAAGTGTGCGAAACTCGGATATTTTCTCGCGAAGCTGTTCTTGCAACTGGTGCAAGTCCTCGGGTTGCTCGGTCATTTCATCCAAGAGTAGATAAATTGATGTTTTTAGATCTTCAAAGGGCATGGGCGTTATACCTTTCTGGCACAGTTGCGGCATAGCGGCGTGTAGGGGATAACTTCCAATCGTTCAGGCAGGATGTCGTCGCCGCATTTTTGACATTCGCCGTAAATGCCGTCTTTGATACGCTGCAAGGCGGCATTGATCATTTCGATTTCTTTCAGACCAGCATTACCCAAGCTTTCCATCACTTCGGTATCTTCGGTTTCTTGCGCGAAATCCTCCAAGTCTCTGGTATGGGGTTCTTCAAGCGTGTCTTCGATTTTGTGAAGCTTTTTATCCAGCTCTTTCAAGCGATCTTCAAGAATTTTTTGCTGTGCAGTCCAGTCTGTCATTTCAGTCTCCTTCTACAGAACCCTATATCAAAAAGGGCATTGTTAGCTTTGATCGAGATCAAGGTGGCTAGAACTTCCGCGTACTCTTTCCACGCCAAGCACGTGTGCCACCTTTGCCCCCGGTACTGCGCCCACCCCTGATCTTTGCGTCCTCAACGGCGGCGTCCACAATATATTGCCGTGCCAGCGGGTCGTTGGCGATGGTCAGTTCTACCGTTTCCAGACGCTTGACCTCGTCGCGGATCCGGGCGGCTTCTTCGAATTCCAGATTTTCGGCGGCTTTAAACATATCTTTACGCAAAGCGTCTAAATGTGTTTGCAGGTTGGCACCTGTCATGGGTTTTTTGTCGATCTTGGCGGTGACGCGGGATTGGTCAGTATCGGCTTTGAACACACCTTGCAGCACGTCTTCCACGTTCTTTTTGATCGTGGTCGGGGTGATGCCGTGTTTGATGTTATGAGCGTGTTGTTTTTCACGCCTGCGGCTGGTCTCGCCGATGGCGCGTTCCATACTGCCGGTGATGCGGTCAGCATACATGATCACGCGACCGTCAGCGTTACGCGCTGTGCGACCGATAGTTTGCACAAGGGAAGTTTCCGAACGCAAGAAACCTTCTTTGTCAGCGTCCAGTATGGCCACAAGTGAACATTCGGGTATGTCCAGACCCTCGCGCAGCAGGTTGATGCCGATCAATACGTCAAACGCGCCCAAGCGCAGGTCGCGCAAAATCTCGATACGTTCAATCGTATCAATATCGGAATGCATGTAGCGCACACGGATACCCTGCTCATGCAGGTATTCGGTTAGATCTTCGGCCATGCGTTTGGTTAGTGTCGTGACCAGAATGCGGTTGCCGTCAGCCGCAACGATGCGGATTTCAGCCAGCAGGTCGTCCACTTGTGTGGTAACAGGGCGTATTTCAATGGGCGGATCCAACAGACCCGTGGGGCGGATCACCTGTTCTGCAAATACCCCGCCTGCCTGTTCCAATTCCCATTTTTGCGGGGTGGCTGACACAAAGACGGATTGCGGGCGCATCGCGTCCCATTCTTCAAACTTCAAGGGCCGGTTGTCGGTACACGACGGCAGGCGAAAACCGTGTTCTGCCAGTGTGGTTTTACGTCGGTAATCGCCTTTGTACATGCCGCCGATTTGCGGCACCGAGACGTGACTTTCATCTGCGAACACAATTGCATTGTCGGGGATGTATTCAAACAATGTCGGTGGTGGCTCGCCGGGGGCGCGCCCCGTCAGGTAGCGCGAATAGTTTTCAATTCCGCTGCACACGCCTGTGGCTTCCAGCATTTCCAGATCGAACTGGGTGCGTTGTTCAATGCGCTGGGCTTCCAGCAATTTGCCCTCATCGCGGAATTGTTTTGTGCGGATTTCAAGCTCGGCTTTGATCCCTTTAATCGCCTGCTGCAGGGTCGGGCGCGGGGTGACATAGTGGGAATTGGCGTAAATGCGCACCTTGTCCAACCGGTCTGTTTTTGCCCCTGTAAGGGTGTCAAACTCGATGATATTTTCCAGCTCTTCGCCAAAGAATGAAAATCGCCAGCCGCGATCATCAAGGTGGGCGGGCCATACTTCTAGCGTGTCACCGCGCACCCGAAACGAGCCGCGCTGAAAGGCATTATCATTACGGCGATATTGCTGTGTCACAAGATCGGCGATGATCTTGCGTTGGTCGTATTCCTGCCCCGAAATCAGATCCTGCGTCATCGCGGTGTAGGTTTCAACCGAGCCGATGCCGTAAATGCACGATACAGATGCGACGATAATAACGTCATCGCGTTCCAGCAGCGCGCGGGTGGCCGAATGGCGCATCCGGTCGATTTGTTCGTTGATCTGGCTTTCTTTTTCAATGTAGGTATCTGATCGGGCGACATAGGCTTCGGGCTGGTAGTAGTCGTAGTAGCTGACGAAGTATTCGACCGAATTTTCAGGGAAAAAGGTCAGAAATTCGGCGTAAAGCTGTGCGGCCAGTGTTTTATTCGGGGCAAGGATAATCGCGGGGCGTTGGGTTTCCTCGATTACCTTGGCCATTGTAAAGGTTTTGCCTGTGCCAGTGGCACCTAAAAGTACCTGATTACGCTCTCCCTCGTTAATTGCTTCTACCAGATCCGCAATTGCTGTCGGTTGATCACCTGCCGGGCTGAATTCCGTATGCATCACGAATTTGCGCCCGCCTTCCAGTTTGGTTTTGGCGTGGCGATCTGGTGTATTCAGCAGTGGAGGCGAGGTTTGGGGCATTGTCGACAGTGTTCCTTTGATAAGAACATGAAGTGTTCAGTGGGAAATTCAAGGCTGATTAATAAGTAAATGCGGTGTTAAAAGTTGAGTAAACATAATTTTACTCAACTTAAGAGAATATTTTTATTGCATTTTACCAGATCACACTATTAAGGTTAATATACAAGCAGCAAGAATGGTTGCCAACTGAATATGCATACCACCCACCCTCACTCTGGTATATTTGGTTGGCAATCAGATTTTTCAAATAATCCAGACATAGGCTTGCGCCTTTCGCCAGATTTAG
>DAOUQS010000347.1 GCA_030625465.1 Amylibacter sp.
CGAAGGCGCAAAGAATAAGGTTGGCCCTATTCTAACTGGCATCATTGACGCGCCATACGGTGCCAATGAAAAGTTTAAATACTCCAAGGCAATGAAAGCCAAAAAAGAAGAAGGCGCTGTCTGGACAACTGAAAACCTGACTGCATTTTTGACCAAGCCTAAAACGGCACTTCCTGGTACTAAAATGTCATTTCCGGGTCTAAAAAAGCCAGCGGATGTAGAAAACATTCTGGCTTATCTGGCATCATTCTAATTTTGCCATACAGATTTTATGGGTAGTTGCTGGTACTTTTGATGTATCAGCGGCTATCCTGAACCCTGTCCACACTTCCAACATTTTGACCATGCGCAAGCCTTTCAAACTGTTGACTTATCCATAAGCGGGTATATACCCCTAATATGGATAATTTCCCCTGCCTTTGCACGTCATTACGCGATGCCGCTTTTGCGACGACGGACAGTTATGACCGTGCCCTTGCGCCTTCAGGACTGAAGGTCACAATGTTCAGGCTTTTGCGAGGGCTGTCAAAAATGGATAAGCCCACGATAAGCGAATTAGCCCATGCGCTAAAGCTGGATAGAAGCACGCTTGGCCGCAATCTAAAGGTTCTGGAGCGGGAAAAACTAATAGGGTTCAGCGGTGGTAAAGATGAGCGTTCGAAACACGTTGTCCTTACCCCTGCAGGAAAATCAGTGCTGATAATCGCCACGCCACTTTGGCAAGCCGCGCAACAAAAATTCCTTTTGTCCTTAGGTGATGATGCAGGCCTGCTTGTCAAGATACTTGCGAAAATTGATAGGGATGCAGGCGATGAAAAGCGCAATAAATCCGGGCGTATAATTAACGGAGATTAACAATGATTGAGATTTTATTTGGTGGTGTCCTGCCAATATTTGCGATTGGCGCAATCGGCTTTTGGTTCGGGCGGCAAGGATTATTCGACCTTGCCATGGCCTCGGCCATAAACCGGTTCGTCTTCTATGTCGCCATTCCCGCATTGGGATTACGGCTTCTTATCCGCGCGCCAATGGATGAGTTTAATCCGCTATTACAAGCAGGTTTTCTGGCCACGGAAATCGTTGTTTACGCCAGTGTATTCGTGATCAGCCGCTATCTGTTTAAAACGGATACAAAAGAAGCTATCTTGCTGGGCTTGGCTTGTGCGCTGACCAATCACATCTTGTTCGTTCTGCCCATTGCCACAGCTTTATTTGGCGAAACCGCCACAGCCCCCATCGTGGCGATTATCACAATGGATATTATTTTGTTGTTCAGCGGCACATTGATCGCGATGGAGTTCATGTCTTCGGGCGGCGGTTCCATCAGCCATGTTCTGGGCAAAATTTCTAAAAACCCCCCGATCCTATCAATTGCACTTGGTCTTGCAATAAGTCTGATCGGTTTAAAGGTTCCCCAAAGCCTTGATGTCTTCCTTGAATTTACCGGTGCTGCTGCGGCACCGTGTGCATTGTTTGCAATGGGCATTGTCTTAAGTCAAAGCCAGCCGCAACAGGCTGGTCGGGCGTATTTGCCGGTAACGCTTGCAGCAATAAAACTGCTGATCCACCCGGCACTTGCATGGCTTATGCTGACAGTTCTGTTTGACACAACCTCATCAGCAACAGCACCGGTGATGATGATCGCCGCTGCGCCATGCGGTGCGATGGCATTTGTGTTGGCACTGAATTACCAGATCCGTGTCGATGCGATAGCGCGCGCGATACTCTATTCCAGCATCGGCTCATTACTGACCATCACGCTGGCGGCATCACTATAGGTCAGGCGAAAACCAAGCGGTTTTGGGCGGTGGGTTTATTCCCTGATCCCTGAACTTAATGTGTGCGTATATATATCTGATTGACGTACCTCAGTTTGAAGCCCTAATAATAGATGACAAGGGTGAGATGCGCATGAATGAACCAACAACAAAGGATGTGGCTATAGCCGCCAAGGTTAGCTTGGCGACTGTTGACCGTGTTCTGAATG
>DAOUQS010000172.1 GCA_030625465.1 Amylibacter sp.
ACAGATGTGATTGCGGCCCCTTGCAGGGATGACAATAGCACACGGCGCAATGCGTTGCCCAATGTCAGGCCGTAGCCACGCTCCAAAGGTTCGGCGATTACAGTCGCAGAACGCAGTGGGTCAGCACCGGGTTTGATTTCCAGTTGATTAGGACGAATAAGTTCCTGCCAATTTTTATGGATCATATGGGCCTCCATTCTTGTTTGCTGGTATGGATCCGAACCAACAAACGCTCGAGGTTGAAATCAGTATTGGGTCGGCCCGCATAGGCCAACCCAGTAAAACTTAAACGCGGCGGCGCTTTGGTGGGCGACAGCCATTGTGCGCGATCGGTGTCACGTCACGGATTGCTGTCACGTTCAAGCCAACTGCAGCCAATGCGCGCAGCGCACTTTCGCGACCAGAGCCTGGGCCCTGAACTTCAACTTCCAAAGTTTTCATACCATGCTCTTGGGCTTTTTTACCCGCATCTTCTGCTGCCATTTGGGCTGCATAAGGTGTTGATTTACGCGAACCGCGAAAACCCATTGTGCCGGCAGATGACCATGCGATTGCATTGCCTTGCGCGTCAGCGATCAGGATTTTCGTGTTGTTGAATGACGAATTGATATGCGCCACGCCCGTGCTGATATTCTTGCGGACTTTTCTTTTTGTACGTACTTTTTCACGTGCCATTGTTCAGTCCCCTACTTCTTCTTGCCGGCAATCGCGCGGGCTGGGCCTTTGCGCGTGCGTGCGTTTGTATGTGTACGTTGGCCGCGAACAGGCAGGCCACGACGGTGACGAAGACCGCGATAAGAACCCATGTCCATCATCCGTTTGATGTTCATGGAAACTTCACGGCGCAGATCGCCTTCTACGTCCAGATTTGCGTCAATGTATTCACGGATCTTCAGAACTTCGGCGTCTGACAATTCGTTAATACGGCGGGCTTCATCAATACCAACTGAATCGCAGATTGCGACTGCAGAGGTGTCTCCGATGCCATGAATATATGTGAGTGCGATTTTTACCCGTTTATGTGTCGGGATGTTTACGCCAGCAATACGTGCCACGTTATATAGTCCTTTAGGTTGCGGTTCCGTGTTTCCAGAACCTGTTTTCACAACGAAGCCCAACGAATATGTGCGTTGGGCTGTCTTAAATCCAAACCACCCTGAGACTTTGCCGAATCGGCAGTTTTCAAGAAAATCCTAAGATTTTGGCTTGGAAGGTTGTCCCATAGGGGAAATGTGGAAAAACGTCAAGGGATTAAGGATAGCTATCGCCTAGGATACCTTACTTAATGCTTTGGTAATGTCGCTAGCGACTGCTTCCATTGTCCCTAATCCGTCAATCGACTGCAACTGGTCTTTGGCATAGTAATAGCCGATCAAGGGCGATGTTTCTTTGTAGTAAGCCATCAGGCGCGTCTTTAACGACTCTTCATTATCGTCGGCGCGCTTCTTGAAATCGCTACCACCGCATTTATCACAAACGCCGTCTTTGACGGGTTTTTTGAACTCTTCGTGGTAACCTGTTCCGCAACCGCCACATGTAAAGCGACCGGTGATGCGTTTAACCAATGCACTGTCGTCGACACGCATCTCGATCACTGTGTCCAGTTTCTGGCCAACCTTTTCCAGCAATACCGCCAAAGCATCGGCCTGTGCCAATGTGCGCGGGAAGCCGTCAAAAATGAAACCGGAACCGGAACCTTCACCACCTGCAAGCTGTTCTTCGATTAGACCGATCACGATCTCATCCGTCACCAGCTCACCGCGGTCCATAACGGCCGCAACCTTCTTACCCATTTCCGTGCCAGAGGTTTTTGCCGCGCGCAACATGTCGCCCGTAGACAATTGTACCATGCCGCGTTCTGCAACTAGAAAACCTGCTTGTGTGCCTTTACCTGCACCCGGTGGGCCGAGAAGGATGATGTTCATTATTTACGTGCCTTTCTACGTGCTTTTGCCCGGTTCTTGCCACGCAACTGCGATTTTTCGATTAAGCCTTCATACTGGTGCGCCAACAGGTGCGACTGCACTTGCGTGATCGTATCCATCGTCACGGACACAACAATCAACAGTGATGTACCCCCGAAATAGAACGGAATTGCCAGTTGGTTGCGCAAAATTTCCGGCAACAAACAAACCGCCGCCAGATAGGCCGAGCCTAGGACCAAGGTACGTGTCACCACGAAATCAAGGTACTCGGCCGTTTTCGCACCCGGGCGAATACCCGGTACAAAGCCGTTTTGCTTTTTCAGATTATCCGCAACCTCATCAGTTTTAAACGCCACGTTGGCAGTATAAAAATATGAGAAGAACACAATCATCGCCGTGAAGAACAACAGGTAAAGCGGCTGACCCGGGCCAAAGTACGCCAGGATCGTAGACATGATCGGCGAGGTTTGTGTGCCTGAAAATGTGCTGATCGTGGTTGGCAGCAATAACAAGGCTGACGCGAAGATCGCAGGGATAACGCCCGCAGGGTTCACTTTGATCGGCAGATGCGATGATTCACCGCCATAAACTTTCATGCCAACCTGACGTTTGGGGTATTGGATATGCACCTTGCGCAACGCGCGTTCCATGAACACGATAAACCCGATAACAGCGACCACCATCACCATAACGCCCAGCATAACCGCGCCATTCAACGTGCCGGAACGACCCAGTTCAAAGAACTGAACCAGTGCGGACGGTAGCTCTGCCACGATGCCTACGAAAATAATCAGCGAAATACCGTTGCCAATGCCGCGTGCCGTGATTTGCTCACCCAGCCACATCAGGAACATTGTACCGCCCACAAGCGTCACAATCGCAGGTAACTGGAATGTCACAAAGCCGGGGTTTGTTGCCAGGTCACTGGCCTCTAGCCCTTTTGACAGGCCATAAGCCTGAAACAATGCCAGCAAAACTGTACCGTAACGGGTGTATTGATTGATCTTCTTGCGACCCTGCTCACCCTCTTTTTTCAATTGCTCCAGTTGCGGAACCATTGCTGTCATCAACTGAATGATGATCGAGGCCGAAATATAAGGCATGATACCAAGCGCGAAGATCGCCATACGGCCAATCGCACCACCCGAGAACATGTTCAGGATGCCGCCAACACCGGACTGGTTTTGATCTACAAACTGTGCCAGCGCAATCGCATCAATCCCCGGTACGGGAATGAATGTGCCGATGCGGTATACGATCAACAAGCCAAGAGCGAACAATATACGTGATTGCAACTCTTTCGCTTTGCCAAATGCACCCCATGATATGTTGGATGCCATTTGTTCTGCAGCAGATGCCATTATTTAACCTTTCAAAACAAACGCCGCGTTATCCGTTTTCCAGACACGCGGCGCTTAAAAAACTTGCATATTTGTAAGCAACCTATCGGCTGCCCACAAGTATTATTCTGCCGCAGGGGCTGCTTCTTTTGCAGAATTGACGGTTAGTTTACCGCCCAGCTTCTCAACCGCAGCAACTGCTGACTTGGATGCACCTGTAACTGTCAGGTCGATTTTCGAGGTCAGCTGGCCTTTGCCAAGGATACGTACGCCGTCTTTGACGCGTGTTACCAGACCACTTTCGACCAGAACGGCCTCTGTGATCGGCTTTTTCGCGTCCAATTTCTTGGCGTCGATAAATTTCTGCAACAGGCCAAGGTTCACAACAGCATGTGTTTTTGCGTTGATGTTGTTAAAGCCACGTTTAGGCAGACGCATGTACAAAGGCATTTGACCGCCTTCAAAACCGTTGATCGCTACACCAGAACGAGAGTTCTGGCCTTTGATACCACGGCCACCCATTTTACCGGTACCGGAACCCGGGCCACGGCCAATGCGTTTACGGCGTTTGGTGGCACCTGCGTTATCGCTAAGTTCATTCAATTTCATGTCGTATCTCCTTTCCGGAACTACCCCCCGATCACGACGAAGGGGGCAAACACGGGGTTTCACAATTTGATTCTGGGCAATCGCCGCAGATGGGTTCGTATAGCGGGGTCTATGGGGGTTTGCAAGGGGTGTAGATTTAGGGATGCCCCGGTTGGGACATTAGGATAAGATGTTGTTTTTATGGTGAAATCTAAAAATAATCTTTGCTGAAATCAACTGGCTAGCGGTAGGATTGCTTCAAGATCGCCCGCCAGATCGCTATCTTGTGCTGTGATAGACAAATCATAACCCCGCTGTAGGTTCAGCCAAAATTCCGGCGTTGTTTCAAAGTAGCGCGCCAGCCTAAGCGCAGTATCCGCCGACACCCCCATTTTTTGCGCGACCAGACGTTCAATACGGGTACGCGGCACATGCAGGGCCTTGGCAAGCTTGCCTGAGGTAAGGCCCAACTCATCAAGAAATTCCTCTTTCAGTATCTCGCCGGGATGTACCGGATTTTTCAATACAACCATATTAAGCCCTTTCAGTGGTAATCCACTATTTCAACACCAAACACATCCTTACCCTTCATGCGAAAACAAATACGCCATTGCCGATTGATGCGAATGGAATACTGGCCTTTGCGATCACCTTGCAGCGCCTCAAGATGATTAGAGGGCGGAATGCGCAAATCCTCGACCGTGGTTGCGGCATCTATCATCGCTATTTTACGCTCTGCACGGCGGATAAGGTTAGGCGGGAAGCCTTTCAGCACACCGCCCGCAATCAACCGCCCGATCATTTTGCCTTTGGTGCTTTTGATCAT